>DATJVA010000146.1:0-6318 GCA_035502015.1 Thermoplasmata archaeon
CCCGACGCGCTGACGTTCGCCGATTCGAACGTCACGGGCGGGCTGCCCGCCGTGACGAAGAAGACGGCGTCGAGGGGGAGGCCGACCTCCTTGAACGTGACCGAGTAGAGTAGCGTACTGGGGTGCGGCACGCCCGCCCCCCCGCCGTCCGAAAGTCCAACGGCGGGACCGGGAGCGGCGGGCGCCGGCGTGGCGGGCAGCGGGCCGGAGGCGTTCGTTCCCGGGGCCGACGTCGGGGAGGGGGAGCTCCCCACGCCCAGCGGGAACAGCAGGGCGATGAGAGTGAGGGCGACGAACGACAGGAAGATCGGCAGAGCTCGGGCCCGCACGGTCGCAGCCCGAGCGAGGCAAAAACGACGAATCATGAGCAGACACTTGGAATCGGATTGGAGCTACTTACGAGAATCGTCCTCTTATTCCCTGCCAATCGCCGAGAGAGCTCGACACTCGGGAGGGGGCGACCCTGGACCGAGCGGAAGCACGAACTGGCGACCGGGCATTATCCAACTCGACCGTGCTGCGCTTGTGCCGATGGTCGCCCTATGCGTACACCCGGGGGGCCGGCACCCTCCACCACGGGGGGACGAGAAGTTCAGTCGGTGAGCCCGCTCGAAGGTGGTGACACGATCGAGGACTTGAAGTCGAACGTGGACCACGCTCCGCAGAGGGGACACGACACGTACCTTCTCGTGCCAAGAAGAAGAGCGAAAAGGGCCGCCCCCGGGACCCAGTCATAATCGAACTGCCGACCGCATTTGGAGCTGGCGAGTTTAGAACGCTGGGTCAATCCTAGGGACCCGGTGCGCCGCTTCGTCCTGAACGTCCAGACCGCGTAGTACGCAGGGAGGGCTAACGAGACTCCGGCAGCGAGCAGTAATCCTGTGGCGGCGATCCACTGCATGAGAACCTACGGAAGAATCAGCGTCGGGAGGCCGGCTCTTGGGAGTTCGCGAGTTATGTTGCGAGCCTCGCGCCGATGCACCCGTCGTTCCCCTAACGGAATCGCAGATCGGTTGACCATTGTCCGCTCCAAAGCACAGGGCCTAGAAGTAGCCCCAACTCCGGAGTCGCTCTTCAGTGGAGTCGGGTAAGGACTCGTTGAGAATGCGACGTATTGCCTGGTCGACGGGTTTGAGCGTCCCCCGCAAATCGTCTGCCTCGTCCGCGGGCATGCTGTCGGGGCGGCGGCCGGGAGCTGCCGGAGGTCGGCCGCGACCGGCGCGGAAGGTGATTCCCCGGTGCGTGTCCAGCACGATTCCCCGGTCCTCCGTTCGAGCGGCCACCCAGAACCGGTTCAGGCCGATCCACTGGGAACCGTACCGCATGCGAAAACCGTCGTCGTCGGGCAACTGCTCGGAGTGGGAGAATACCGGGTCGGGGCGCGTCTTGTCCGCGAGGCTCCGGAGATCCCGACCGGTGCACCTGGTGGGTGGGGAAGACCCAACCATGTTCAGCACGGTCGGAAGGACATCGATCAGGCTGGCGGCTCCCCGGGCAACACCACCTGAGAGCGTTCCGTCGGGTACTCGCAGCCAGAGCGGGACGCACACCTGGGCATCTCCCGGATACGTCCCGTGGAACAGCCCTCCTTCCTCGCAGAACTCTTGTCCGTGATCGCCCGTGAGTACCACGATCGTGTTGTTCCACCGACCGGCATCCATGAGCGTCTGGACGATAGTCGAGACGCGGAGAAGGGAGGTGCGAATTCCATCGCGGTAGAAGGCTCGCAGCGACCGAATCTCCCGGGGCGTAATCGTCCATCGATCGGCTAGGAAGGCCTCTCGGTCTTGTCGGCACAACCTCGCTGAACGACCTTCTTCATCGTCGACTCGATGTGACGGTAGATACGGTTCATGCGCCTCCATCAAGTTCACGAATGCGAATATCGGAGTCTCGCGGGGGGTCGACACGATGTCGCTTCGAAGTGCAGACTCGATCCAACTGTCCACCGAGTCGCGCTGCAGGCTGCTCGCGCCCGTCGCTCGACTGATCAGCGTGGAGACTAGGGAGGCGGCCCCCGGATGGCGGAGGAGGAGTCTCTTGGCGATGACGAACAGGTCCGAGGGTAGGGCCCGCTTGGGTGACGCCCGGGTTGGGTCTCCCACGTTAGGTCCGGTCGGACCTGCCCAAGCTGCGATTCGTAGAAACAAGTGCCACCATTGGGACCATCGGGCAGTCTCAAACGGCGCGGTCAAACCGGTCCATGAAGAGACCACAGGGTTCGAGGACAGGGCCATGGTGCGGAATCCGCCGTTCCGGAGCAACCGGGCGAGGTGGGGAATCTCAGGAGAAAGGGGAGCGAGCTCCGTCAGAAGCGCATGGTTCTCCCACGGGTAGCGTCCCGTGAAGAGGCTCGCATGGGAGGGATAGGTCCAAGTGGAGGGCGAAATCGCTCGAGGGAACTGTAAACTCTCTCGCTTGAGGGTTCGGACCCCTTCGAATCCGGACCCCTCCAGCGGAACGCGCGCGACGAAATCCGCCCGAGCTGTATCCAGTACCACAATCACCACATTGGGAGTTCGGTCCGGCGTCACGGGAGACCCCATCGGAGGTCCTACGGTCGATGCCACAGGGTCAGTCATTCCCATCCCCCGAACGGCCGCTCCACCCCAAGACCGAACCGAGTGAAACGTGACTCCCCGAGCGCCCTCGTACTCGAAATCGGCCGGGCCGGTGGACACGCCTCGAACCGGTCCTCGTTCCGAATCGACCGCCGATCGGCCACGACGACCTAAACGCTTGATTGCACCCGCACGCACCGAACGATTGCATTGATCGCGCGGCGAACGCGGGACCCGGCTTGAGTAATAAACCTAATGCCGTCGACCAGCTGCAACTCCGTGGAAGCTACGAAAGGTTCCTCTGGTCGAAGGGGCTCGGGGATGAGGGTGAGTTGGCTCCCGATCGCGGTTTGCGTCGCACTGGCCGTGGGTCTTGTCATCGGCTGGGTGGTGACCTTCGAGCAGGAGCCTACTCGCCACTCCCGCACTTTCGGCGGAGCGTCGGTTTCGGTCCGGGTGCTCATGGTAAGCTGGTCATTCGTCGGTTGCAGGGTCGCGAATTCGACCGCCCCCGGGGGTGCCTTCCTTCCCGGGAGCATGTTCACGGAGAAACTCAACATTCGAAATCTGAGTCCGACAAGCTCGTGTACCCTCTCCTCTGCAAGCGCCAGCCCGGCGCCGGCGGTTCTCGAGAGTGACGGGCTGCCGGTAACCCTGGGCCCGATGCAGTACCACGAACTGGCCATGAACCTGGAGATTGACGAACTGACCGGGGCAATCCCTCTCAACATCACTCTGACTGGAGGGCCGTGAACCTAGTTCCGTTCGGGTCAAGACTCGACCCACGGTTGCGGAGGCACCTGACGAACCGCCCATGCCGATCCTCCTCCTCGGTGGATCGCCGCGCTCCTAATCACGGCGAGTTCGGCAACGGTCGACAGACGATCGCCGCTCTCCGAGGGGGATTGGTACTCAGACATGACTGACCGAGCGAGCGATTCGCCGGACGCCACCGCGTCGTCCGCGAGTGAAGATTCCCACAGCGCGCCCGGGTCGGATTCCCCAACCCCAATCCGCCGGTGGATCGCGGCGCATGGATTTTCCCTCGCGTTACTGTCGGTCGCCGTCGGGTTGGGACTCTTCCTTGTCCTGCCGATGCTCCAGCTCTTCCAGTCTGGCTCCATTTTTGGCGCGGATTGGTCCGAGTATCTCTACTCCGGGCCTACGTACTTCGGGGGTAGTCGTCCGCTCTTCCAGTACCCCTACCCTCTGCTCCCAGTCCTTTACACGCCGCTCGCCGACTTAGCTGGCCACGCCTCCGTCACTACGGTGTACTTCGTCGAGGTGATCTCGGGACTCCTGGTCGTGGTGGGCTTTTACGTCGGGTACCTCGCCTGCGAGGCGTACACCGGCTCACGGTGGGCCGGCCTCCTCGGAGGGACCGTGCTCGCCGGATTCCCCCTGATTCAGAACGAGATATGTTGGGGAGGCCAGTCCCAAATGGTGGCGTACATTCTGGCACTCCTGGCGATCCGGATCACCGTTCGCAGAGTGCTTCCCGATCTCACGTTCACGTCCGCGGTAGTGGTCGGCAGCCTCCTCGCTCTCGCGGCGCTCTCCGAGCTGTACGCCACGTTCACCCTCGTGGTCGCCTTCCTGCTGTTCATCGTCCCCAGCCTGGGCCGACGGGTTGCCACATTTCGGGGCGTCCGAACGATTCTCGCCATCTTCGTGCCACCGGCGATCGCGGGGGGTCTACTGAGCCTCTCGATTCCCGCGTCCACCAATCCCGCCGGCGGTGAGAAGCTCTGGACCGTCTGGCAATTTGGCCCTATCTACCACCAACTCTGGTTCTATCTCACGCTCAACAATCCCTGCCTCGAGGTAGCGTACGGCGCCGGGATCGGTGCGTACATCGTGTATCGAGTCGTCTACCGACCGTCCGTCCCGATCCAGTCGTGGCTAGTGCCCGCGTTCGCGGTCGCGACCTTTGTCGTGGGAGCGTTCCTCACGCCGGCAGTGAACGCGAATCGGGCGCTCTACCCCCTGGTATTCCCGATCGCCTTCGGGGTGGCGGAACTGGGTGCGGTGTGGGGGAAAGTGGTCCGGACGGCGCCGGTCGGGCTTCACTGGAAGTTCCCACCCCGTGCGGCGCGGGTGATAGCGACCTCGCTCGTACTCACAAGCGTACTGATCGCCGGTCTCCAACTCGGAGCCGACGCACAGATCTATCCCAACACACTCACCCAGTTCTCGTTCGACCAGACGGAGGCATCCCAACTCTTCTTCCTCGCGCATGAGCCCGGCGCCATCCTGGTCGACGTATCCCCCATAGACCACTTCTTCGTGGACCTGTGGGCCACCGGTCGTCCAATGTATCCCGGCCCGGCGTTCGAGCCGTACACGGTCACGAATTCCGCCAAGCAAGCCACCGTCGTCCTGGGGACCGCGCTGAGCTACGGAGTGAACTGGATCGACGACGGCGCGTTCGTGCTGACCGACGCGGAGACGTCCTGGGGGCAACCGGATCCAGGGATCTTCTTCGAGAGGTACGGCCACACGTTTCTTAGCATCGAGGGAAACGATTTCCAGAACAAGGTCGTCTACTCCTCGGCCGGAAATCCCGCTCACAATTACACGACTTCGCTCTTTTCCGCGAATTCCACATCCACCTCCTCGGTCGGGGCCGGGCTCCTGACGCAGTACACGTTCCCGGGCTACACGGTCGATCGACTCCTGTCCGTCGCCCCGAACGGGACGATGTCGTGGGTGTACAGTTACGCATTCTCGACCGCGACGCCCCACCGAGCTTCCCTCTTCGTCACGGACTCCACGCAGATTCCGACGGCCGGGAGCCTCTCGGTGAATCGGAGCAGTGCCTCCTCGGCCACGTTGACGCAAAGTTTCGACGCAACGCCGCTCCCGACAGTGGAGCAAAGCTACACGGTTCGGGCGAATGTCACCGGGGCGAATCTGAGCACGGCCTTGGTCCCCCACAATCAGTATGGAATCTTCGAGCTCGGGTACGATCTGGAGCCCGCGACTCCGACGACCCGAAACTTCTCCGTGACCCTGACCGTCGAGCCCCAAGGTGCTGGAGCCGTGACCCCCGCGGTCCATACCGAGGCCATGACGCTCGCATCCACGGGCATCCAATGGGTCGTCCTCAGCCGTCCGTCCAACCCGTTGATCCTGCAGCGCTTCTTCGGAGACCCGGTCTACGAGTTGTACGAGACGACGTCCAACTTCTACATCCTGCGGGTTGCGTAGGGGAGTCGACCCGGGCCTTACCTCACCGCAAAGACCGAAAACTGAGCCCCCGTGTAGTACAAGTCGAATTCCGAATCGTTCTGGAAGCGCCCGGCGGCCCACGGATTCAGGGAGGTGTCCACGACGGCCCACTCGATCGAGTCCCCGGTAAGCTCTGTGGCCTCGGAAGTAAGAGCCGGGCGAGCGGTCCCTGTCCCTTGGACGTGAAGGATCAGCGAGGCGTTCACCCACCGACCCGAAAATCCGGCTCCCGGCGTCAGGCTCCACCCGATCGATGCACCGCGATCGGGGCCGCTCGGGTACTCTCGAGCCAGCTCGACGTTCGCAGGGACGGAAAGTCGCGCGGAGGCGGAGGATTTGACGACGGGGTTGCCGGCGAACCCGAACCGATCGACTATTCCGATGCCGGTGCCGGGCAGTAGAGAGAACTCCGCCGAGCCCTCCGGCACGCGCAGTTCGACATGAGCCCCCGAGAAGGAGGGGCCCGCCGACTCGAAGGTGAAGTTGACCCAAACGCTGCCGTTCAGGACCATCGTCGTCGACTTCG
>DATJVA010000147.1:0-13222 GCA_035502015.1 Thermoplasmata archaeon
CACTTTGCCTGGTACCAGAACCTCGCGATCGTTCTCGTCTCCTTCCTGGTCTTCCCAACGGTCGTCATCGTGATGTGGGTCGCCTGGGGAATCCGCGTGGGCCGGCGCTTCCGTCACGCCGTCTGGGACGACGATTTCCCCTGAACTCGGAACCGAACGACGCCGTCCTCCAATGGTTCGGCCACCGCGATGAAGACCGAGTACCGACCCGCAGTGAGAGACCGGTGGCGAGTGCGCGGGAGGCGGAAGCTCCTCGACCGGATGCGCGTTCTCGTCGAGCCGGTGGGAACGCGGCTGCTCGACTTGGGCGGAGGCACCGGCGTGACGACGATGGTGTTCGGAGACGGCGCCCGCGAGCGGGTCGTGCTCGAGCCGAGCGAGGGGAAGATCCGCCGTGCCCAGAAAGCGCACGCCCCGCTGACGATGGTCGCCGGGGTCGCCGAGGCGATCCCTTTCGAGCCCGGCCGATTTGACCGGGTCACGTCGATGATGTCCTTCCACCACTTCTCGGACGGGGCGGTCGCCTGCCGCGAGGCGTTCCGGGTGCTCTCTCCGGGAGGACGCTTTGTCGTCTACGACTTTGACCGCGGGCCGCCGCCTGCCCGGGTGCTCGCCTTCTTCGTGGTGCATTTCCGGCACCGCCCGAATCCGTTCCGGAGCCCGGAGGAGCTGGAGCAGCTCATTCGCGACAGCGGGTTCCACGATGTTCGCCGGGAGACCTTCGGTGCGGGTGCGTTCATCGTGGCCGCGCGATGAACTCCCGCCCGACGGCGAAACCGCTTTAGACGGCCGCCTCGTCGGCCGCGAGCCCTCCCTCGAGGCGGAGCACGTGGCCGACCCGGTGGCTTCCACAGTGGACTCGTCCCGCGCGTCGACCACGCGCCTGATGGTTCCGACCGACGTGAACTTCGCCGGGAGCGTCTTCGGAGGGCACATCCTCGCCGAGATCGACCGCGTGGCGTACATCACCGCCACCCGACACTCGCAGTCCAGCTGCGTGACCGCCTCGTTCGACCGGGTCGATTTTCTCTCGCCCGTGCACGTCGGCGACGTGGTCGACTTCGAGGCCCAGCTGACGTACGTCGGCACCTCCTCCATGGAAGTGTGGGTCCGCGTTCGGGCCGAGTCGACCAGCGGCGGTGACCCTCGGCCGGTGGGGGAGGCGTTCGTGACGATGGTCGCGGTCGACTCATCCGGCCGACCGGTGCCGGTCCCGCCGCTGCTGCTCGAGACCGTGGAGGACCGACTTCGGTTCGAAGAGGGTCGGCGAAGGATGGAAGAGCGCCGGAGGACTCGGCATCGACGCCCGAACTAGGAGAGAACGATGCTCTGCGAGATGTGCGGAAAGGAGGTCCCTCAGACGAGTCGGGTCCGACTCGAGCGGTCGGTCCTGGCGCTCTGTCCCGACTGCGCTCGGTTCGGCACTCCCGTCGACCCGGTGCCGCCCCCGGCGGTCGCGGCGCCTTCCGGCAGCTCCTCCTTCCGTCCCGGACCGAGCGCTCCGCGGGCGTCGGGCACTCGCCGCCGGCTGGAGGAACGCGACCTCTACCAGGAGATCGGAGAGCTCGAGCTCGCGCCGGATTGGTACAAGCGGATCCGCGTGGCTCGCGAGGCGCTCCAGTGGACCCCCGAGGTCTTCGGGAAGAAGCTGAACGAGAAGAAGTCGGTCGTTCTCAAGATCGAGTCGGGAAGCTTCCGGCCGTCGGACGCCCTCGTTCGAAAGATCGAGCATCTGCTCAAGGTGCGCTTGCGGGCCGAGCCGGAAGGGCCGGCTCAGAGCTGATCGCGATCCGTACCGCTCGCTCGGTCGCCGATCGGCATCTCGGCCGGACCGCTCCGCGCGCGTCGGCGTGTGTGAGGGGACGGTGAGGTCGGGAGCCTCGCGTCCCGGTAGAGGCCGACCGGGGTGGCGACCTCCACGCGGACGAACCCGTCGGTCGACGTTCCGTCGCGAGCGTGCCTCAGGTCGCTCGCGTAGCGATCAAGCATCCGGTCGGACCAACCCAGATAGACGAGGCCCAGGACGCCCATGGCGACGACCGAGCCGATTCCCACGAACGGCCACGGCAGCGTGACGGCGACGGCCGTCAATCCGAGCGAAACGCCGACCACGGTCCAGAGCGCTCGGCCAACCTCCCGATGGGCGCGCCGGTCCCGGTGGGAGTAATCCGACACGGCCGCCGAGACGCCCTTGGACGGGAGCCCGATCACCTCGAGCGTCGCGGCTTCGAACGAGGGGCCAGCAGGCGCTCGAGGATCGCCTTCTGGGCGTGGAGACGGTTCTCGGCCTGGTCCCACGTGGCGGCCTGCGGCCCGTCGAGCACCGAGTCGGTGATCTCCTGGCCCCGGTGCGCGGGCAGGTCGTGCAGCACGAACGCTGTCGGCTTCGCGAGCGCGACGAGCGCATCGTTCACCTGGAAGTCCCGGAACGCCTCCTCTCGCGCCGCTGCCTCCGCCTCGTCACCCATCGAGACCCAGACGTCGGTGTAGATCGCGTCCGCGTCCCGAACGGCCTCCTTGGGGTCCGTCGTCACGGCGAGAGATGCGTTCGACGTGCGCGCAAGAACCTCGGCGGCGCGAACGTACTCGGGCTGGGGCTGGTAGCCCGAGGGCGTGGCGACCGATAGGTCGAGTCCGACGGCCGCGGCACCGAGCAGGAGGGAGTGGAGCACGTTGTTGCCGTCCCCTACCCACGCGAGGCGGTGGCCGGCGAACTTGCCCTTCCAGCGCTCCCGCATCGTCAGAAGGTCGGCGGTGATCTGGCACGGGTGCTCGAGGTCGTCGAGAGCGTTGATCACCGGGATGCTCGCCCATCGGGCGAGCTCGACCATGTCCGTGTGGTGGAACGCACGGTAGCAGACGCCGTCGACGAACCGCGACAGCACCCGTGCCGTGTCTGCGATCGTCTCCCCTCGGCCGAGCTGGAGGTCCCTCGACGACATGTACAGGGCGTGACCGCCGAGGTCGTTCATCGCGACCTCGAACGATGTCCGAGTCCGCGTCGACGGTTTCTCGAAGATCATCGCGAGGTTCTTCCCACCGAGCGTCGGTCGCATCGTGCCCCGCGCACGTTCGGCCTTCAGGGTCGCCGCCCGAGCGAGGAGCTCGGGAAGCTCCGCGGCGATGTCGGAGATGGAGAGGAGGTGCTTCGGGACGGGATTCGATGCCATCGCTACGAGCACCGGGCGGGCACGTTAAACGGTTCCGTCTTCGCCCGCGCCGCGGCCGTGCGAAGGTTATGAAGGGGACCCGATTGGCGCGGGTCGAGGGAACTGCTGTGCCGGCTCGCTCCAAGAACCGTTCGAAGAGTCCGAAGAGCCCGAAGAAGTCGTCCTCCCAACCGTTCCGTTCCCGGACATCCCCGGCGCGCGGACGCCGGGTCTACATGGTCACGGGCGGAGTGACCAAGTTCGCGAAAGCCCACCCGGCGATGGACTTCCGCCTGATGGTCAAGAAGGCGTACGACTACTCCCTGAAAGGGATCCCGAACCTCACGGCCGACCGGATCGACGGAACGCGGATATCGTACTTTTCGGACCACTTCGCTCGCCAGCTGAAGGCCGCGAGCATGGTCCAGGACTACCTCGGGATGAACCCGAAGGGGTCGGTCCGGATCGAGTGGGGAGGTGCGACGGGCGGCGAGTGCTTCCAAGCGGCGTACGAGGCGGTCGCGAGCGGCCGGATGGATGTCTGCCTCGCTGCCGGGTTCGAGACGATGAGCCGGGTGCCGACGTGGAAGGGGAACGAGTTCATCGCTCTCGCCTCCGATACCAACTTCGACTTCCCGCTCGGAGGCTTCTACACCGGGTACTACGCGCTGATGGTCCAGCGGCACATCTACGAGTACCTTCGGCTCGGAAAGTTCGCCGACGTCAATGACGAGCGAGAGGCGCAGCGGCTCGCGATCGCCGAGGGGAGCCGGATCATGAGCATGGTCTCCGTGAAGAATCACCTGAACGCGCTGCACAACCCGTACGCGCAGTACCCGAAGCGGCTCACCGTCGACGACGTGCTCCGGTCCGAGATGATCAGCTATCCGCTCACGCGCGAGCAGATCTGCACGATGAGCGATGGTGCGGCGGTCGCGGTCCTGTGCGACGAGCAGCGAGCGAAGGAGTTCACCGACCGGCCGGTGCAGGTCATCGGCGTCGGGTGCGGAACCGACACGATGCGGCTCGCCGACCGACCGTTCGGTAAGGTCCCGCTCCTCCCGCACGAGAAGGCGAAGGATTACGAGGACCTCCCGTACCCCGGCGTCCACTCGTTCCGGGCCGGTCGCTCCGCGGGGATCGAGGCGTACCGGATGGCCGGCATCACGAATCCGAAGAAGGAGCTCGATTTTGTCGAGCTCCACGACGCGTACGCGTCCAGCGAGATCCAGACCTACGAGGACCTCGGTCTCTGTCGGTACGGCGAGGGGTACGGCTTCGTCGAGCGCGGCGACCCGTTCCTCAAGGACTTCGACTACGGGTTCCCGGTCCCCCACGCGGGCGAGATCCCGGTCAACCCGTCCGGGGGCCTGATCGCGTGCGGCCACCCGGTCGGCGCCACGGGGCTCATGCAGGCCGTGTTCGCGTTCTGGCAGCTGCAGGAGACGGTCCCGAAGCACTTCGGCGACCCGACCCTCCAGCTGAAGCACCCGCAGCGCGGGGCGATCCACAGCCACGCCGGCACGGGGTCGTCCGTGACCGTCTCGATCCTCGAACGGGGGTTCCGATGAGCGCGCGACCGCGGGCCTTCACGAAGTTCCGGGACGTCCAGACGGAGCTCGACCAGAGCGGGGCGGCGATCTACCGGGACGCGGACGGCGTCGAGAGCCTGATCGTGCGCAGTCCATACACCATCAACTACGTGCACAGCTACGCCGAGGACTCACCGTTCTTCCTCGGGCTTGCCGAGGGTCGGCTGCGCGGCTCGAAGTGCCGCAAGCCGAAATGCGGCTTCGTCTTCGGGACCCCACGGAGCCACTGCATGGTCTGCGGCGCCCCGACGGAATGGATCGACCTTCCGACGAAGGGCCGGGTCCACTCCTGGACGACGTGCCACTTCGGCAGCGAGGCGTTCCTGAAGGAGACCCCCTACAACCTCGCGCTCGTCGAGTTCGATGGCGTCGGGAGCCTCCTGCTCGTGCGTCTCCGCGACTGTGTCGAGTCCGACCTCTATGTCGGGATGCCGATCGAGGCTCGGTTCGCCCAGGACCCGAAGTTCTCGATCACGGACGTCTGGTTCGTACCGTCCCACTAGCCGGTCAGCGTCCCCGAACGCCTCCGCGGTCGTCGGCATCGCGCGAGGACACGCATCGTCGTGCCAGCGGAGGGGAGGTGCCATCCCCCGAAGGCTGCGGCGCACCGGAGGGATTATCGCTCCAAGAGACTCTCCGCTGCCCGCCGGCGCGGCACGGCTCAGGGAGGATCTCGATGCAGGTGATCTCGGTCGAGCGTTGGACGTTCTGGGCCGCCCTTGTGACAACGGTCGCGGGGCCTATCATCACGTCGATCGAGACGAGCTCCTACACCAACGGGTCGACTACCTGGTCGATCTCCTGGATCTCCGTCGTCTTCGTTCTTCTTCTCGTGAGCGTTGCCCTGGGAGGCTCGCGAGACCCGTCCGTGCGTCGGATCCCTTACCAACGCGATTCGTGAGAACCCTCCGCAAGGAAGGATCACGCGAGGGTCCACGCCGTTCCCGAGAGGGGAGGTGCCGCGGGCCGGGCTTGAACCGGCGGCTTCAAGATCTTCAGTCTTGCACTCTCCCAAACTGAGTTACCGCGGCGCCGGTCGCCCCGACCGCAGGGGCCGTATAAAGAATCGGAGGCCGGCCCGGCCCGCCGCGAAACGGGGGCCCGGGGGGTTTCGACGGTTTGGTGCCCGGTCGAACGCGCGCGCTCACGTTCGGAGCGTTCGATCGCCGTCAGTGACCCCCTGATTTTATCTACGCCTCCCGACGTGAATGTGGGCCGTGGTCCGCACACTCGTCGTCGCAGAGAAGTTCAACACCGCGCTCCGGATCGCCATCGTACTCTCGGACGGGCGCATGCAGCGTTCGCGCCTCGAAGGGACGAACGTCTTCCGTTTCGAGCGGCCCGAAGGGCCGTTCGCGGTCGTCGGCTTGCGCGGCCACATCGTCGAGCTCGACTACCCGAAGGAGTTCTCCGAGTGGACGATCACCGGGCTCCCGAAGCTGCTTGAAGCCCAGCCACTGAAGCGCGTCACCGAGAAGGGGATCGTCGCAGCCCTCCAGTCGATCGTGCGGGAGTTCGACCGGGTGATCATCGCGACGGACTTCGACCGGGAAGGCGAGCTGATCGGCCTCGAGTGCCTCGAGCTGCTCCAGAAGCTCCACCCCGGCATCGAGGTCAAGCGCGCTCGGTACAGCGCCCTCACCCGCGACGCCATCGAGACGAGCTTCGCGCACCTCGAGTCGCTCGACCGGGCGCTCGCGGAAGCGGCGGAGGCCCGGCAGGAGATCGACCTCGTCTGGGGAGCGCTCCTGACCCGGTACCTGTCGCTCACCGCCCAGCAGCGCGGGAACAGCTTCCTTTCCGTCGGCCGGGTCCAGACGCCGACGCTCGCTCTGCTGGTCGAGCGGGACCAGGCGATCAAGGAGTTCGTGCCGACGCCGTTCTGGGAGATCGTCGCGACCGGTGAGAAGGGCGGAGAGCAGTTCCGCCTCCATCACCAGCACGGGGTCTTCGAGAAGAAGGCGGACGCGGACCGCGTGTTCCACATCGTCGCGCACGCGAAGAGCGGCATCGTCCGGGAGTTCGCCGAGGAGGAGACGCACCGACGGCCCCCGGTCCCGTTCTCGACCACGTTGTTCGTCGCCGAGGCGACCCGGCTCGGGCTGGGTGCCGCCCGGGCGATGCGGATCGCGGAGGACCTCTACACGCAGGGGCTCATCAGCTACCCTCGAACAGACAACACGGTCTATCCTCGGGGCCTGGGGCTGAGGACGATCGCCGAGAAGTTCCGGGAGGGTCCGTTCGCCGAGGCGGCCGACTTCGTCCTCCAGCAACCGTCGTTCCATCCGAGCCGCGGGCGGACGGAGACCACCGACCATCCACCGATCTATCCGACCGGCGTCGTCGACCCGAAGAAGCTGCGCCCGGACAACGCGGCGATCTATGAGCTCGTGGTCCGCCGCTTCTTCGCCACGATCGCACCGGACGCCCGAGGCATCGCTCGCACCGCGGCGGTCGAGGTCCACGGAGAGCGGTTCGAAGGGAAGGGTCAGCTTCTGACGGACCCCGGGTGGTACCGGGTGTATCCGTACTCGAACCCGGAGGTGGTGCCGATGCCCGTCCTCGTCGTGGGAGAGACGGTCGCCGTGCCGAAGGTCGAGCTGCTCGAGGACAAGACCCGGCCCCCGCGAAGGTACACCCAGGGCTCGTTGATCCAGGAGATGGAGCGGCTCGGTCTCGGGACGAAGAGCACCCGGCACGACGTCCTGCAAAAACTGTTCGACCGCCACTACGTCAGCGCCCGGCAGCTCGAACCCACGTCCACCGGGATCGCCGTCACCGAGGCACTGAAAGCGCACGCGCCGGTAATCACCCGGCCCGAGATGACCCACCGGCTCGAGGAGGACATGGAGCTCGTGGCGGAGTCGAAGAAGCCGAAGGCGGAGGTGATCGAGGAGTCCCGCGAGATGCTCCGCGAGGCGTACTCCCTCCTGACGCAGAACACTGAGGGCGTCAAGGAGACCCTGACGGGGGCGCTCGACCGCCAGCACTTCGTCGGCCCGTGCGTGAAGTGCGGTGGGGCGCTTCGGCTTGCGCGGAGCCCGCGCGGCGCTCGCTGGGTGCAGTGCGTCAACAATCCCTCTTCCTGCACCGCCAACTATGCACTTCCCTCGGCGGGGTTCGTCGAACCCGCGCCGGACTTCCTCTGCGGAACTTGCAAGGTCCCGCGCGTGAAGATCACGTTCCGCGGGGTACGGCCGGACCTCTACTGCATCAATCCGGAGTGCCCCGAACACCACAAGGCGTTCCGGATCGGGGTGTGTCCGAGCTGCGGGAGTCCCCTCCACATCCGGTACTCCTTCGCCGGCAAGCGGTTCGTCGGCTGCTCCGGCTATCCCACCTGCCGCGTCACCTACCCGCTGCCGCAACGCGGGAAATTGGAGAAGGACCAACCCCCGTGCCCGGTGTGCCGGGCGCCGGTCGTAACGGCGATCGAGGCCGGGCGGCCCCCGTGGACACTCTGTATCAATCCGGAGTGTCCAACCCGGGCGGAAGCGGCCAAGAAGAAAGAGGCCCGAGCCGCCGGCCGCACGGCGGGTGCAACTTCTCGCACGACCCGGAGCCGGTCAGGGCCGTCCACGAAGAAATCGACGTCCGCGCGGCGGGTTAAGGCGGCTCCCGAGGAATCGAAGAGCCCGCCAGCGTCGCTCCCTCCTGCTCGGACCCCGAGGCGTCGTCCCCGCCGGTCGGCCTCGGCCGGAGCCTCCGACCACGCCCCATCGACCCCCGACGCTGAGTCGGCACCGATGTAGTTCGGGTAGCCCGCTCGAAACCAGAACGCACTCCTCGCCTGCCCAAGAGGGTGGCTCCCCCTCTATCCGGGTCCAGCTGTTTCTCGACCTCCCGGCCCGGGTTAAATACGCTCGACCGGTTCTTCGTCCTGTGACGAGCGGCGAACGCCTCCTCAATGTCAATTATCGGGCGTTCGAAGAGCGACTCGCTTCGCATCCGCTGGTCATTGTTCCCGTCGGAGCCCTCGAGGCCCACGGGCCGCATCTGCCGCTCGGTTCGGACCAGATCCAAGCCGAGGTAACGGCTCTCGCCCTCGCGGAGCGCTTGGACGGGCTGGTCGCCCCGACGATCCCGTACGGTTCGGCCCCGGGAGCCCGACGGTTTCCCGGAACCATCTCGCTCACGATCGCCCAGCTTGAGACCCACGTCGCGGGCGTCCTCTCCGAGTTCGCCCGTTCGGGTGTCCACCGAATGCTCGTTCTCTCGGGCCACGGTGAGCGCGGGCACATGGCCGCGCTGCGTGAGGCGGCGGACAGCGCCATGCAGGCGTATCCGGGAACGCGCATCGTCGTCCTGTGCGACTACGAGTTCGTCTACGAGCTCCGGGGGAAGGACTCCCCGGTGAGCGACGGTCACGCCGGGTTGCTCGAGACATCCCGGATGCTCGCGCTCGCTCCCGAAACCGTCGGTCCTTCGCGGCCCGTGGTCGAGTACCACCACAGCCCCTTCCTCCCGGGGACTCCTTCGGAGCGCGACTGGCCCGACAGCGTCATCGGGGACACGCGGAACGCCTCGGCCGAGCTCGGCGCCCGGATCCAGGCGCACGTCCTCGCCCGCCTCGAGGAAACCGTGCGCGCGCTCCTTCCGCAGTAAGTAGGACCGTCCGATGGCCGATCCGTCCGACACGATCCGGGTCCGGGGTGCGCGGCAGCACAACCTGAAGAACGTCTCGATCGACCTCCCGCGCGGGAAGTTCATCGTCATCACCGGCGTCAGCGGGTCGGGAAAGTCGTCGCTCGCGTTCGACACCCTCTACGCCGAGGGCCAGCGGCGGTACATCGAGAGCCTCTCGTCGTACGCCCGCCAGTTCCTGGGCCAGATGGACAAGCCGGACGTCGATTCGATCGACGGTCTCGCGCCCGCGATCGCGATCGAGCAGCGTGCGGGCAGCAAGAACCCGCGGTCAACGGTCGGGACCGTTACCGAGATCCACGACTACCTCCGGCTTCTGTTCGCGCGGATCGGCGTTCCGCACTGCCCGAACGACGGGAACGAGATCACTCCCCAGTCCGTGGACCGGATCGTCGACGCGGTGAAGGCCCAGGCGGACGGGGAAAAGGTCGACGTCATCGCCCCCGTCCTCCGCGCGAAGAAGGGCGAGCACCGCGACGTGATCGATAAGCTCCGCAAGTCGGGCTACCGCCGGTTCGTCATCGACGGCGTCGAGGTCCGCCTGCCGGGTCCCGAGGTCCGGCTCGAGAAGAACAAGAAGCACACGATCGAGGTGGTCGTGGACAGCTTCGAAGTGTCGCGCGAGGAGGAGAGCCGGCTCGCCGAGTCCGTCGAGCTTGCTCGGAGCCTCGGTGACGGGCTGGTCGTCCTTCGCCGTCCACGCGGGGAGCGTCAGGTGTTCTCCAGTCGACGGGCGTGCCCGGAGTGCGGGTTCTCGATGGACGAGCTCGCCCCTCGGATGTTCTCTTTCAACAACCCGTTCGGTGCCTGCACCGAGTGCCTCGGGATCGGCGCGACGCTCCACGCCGACCCGGACCGGATCATCCCGAACAAGGAAAAGCCGCTCTCGAAGGCGATCAACGTCTGGGGGCTGACGCCGGTCACCTCCTCGCTCGCCCGGTTCGGAGAGATGTTTGACTACGACCCGCGACGGCCCGTGCGCGAGCTCTCCGAGAAAGGTTGGAAGGCGCTCATGTACGGCGTCGACCGCCACCTCGCCCGCTCCACCCACGGGCCGGAAGAGTGGTGGGTCAACGGCTGGCTGCGCGAAGGGCTGGTTGCCGCGCTCGAGCGACGGTGGCGGACGACGAAGAGCGAGGGGGCGAAGGAGTACTACCTCGGATTCCTCTCGTTCATCCCGTGCCGCGCGTGCGGGGGCCGGCGGTTGAAGCCCGAGAGCCTCGCCGTCACCGTGCAGGGGAAATCGATCGCCGATGTCACGGCGATGACGGTCCTCGAGTCGACCGAGATGTTCCGCTCGCTCACGCTCACCGACCGCGACGAGCAGATCGTGGGCCAGGTGGTCAAGGAGATCCGGGCACGGCTCGGGTTCCTCGAGAGCGTTGGGCTCACTTACCTCACGCTCGACCGCGCGTCGAGCACCCTCTCCGGTGGAGAGGCCGAACGGATTGCCCTGGCGACGCAGATCGGTTCGGGCCTCGTCGGGGTCCTCTACATCCTGGACGAGCCGTCGATCGGACTCCACCCACGCGACCAGGCGCGGCTGCTCTCGACCCTCAAGACGCTCCGGGACCTCGGAAACACGCTCCTCGTCGTCGAGCACGACGAGATGACGATGCGGGAGTCCGACTGGCTCGTCGACCTCGGACCGGGAGCCGGAACGCTCGGGGGAGAGCTCCTCTACTCCGGACCACCCGACCGCATCGCCGGGACGCCGCGCTCGCTCACCGCCGCCTTCCTCTCGGGCCAGCGGTCGATCCCGACGCCCGAGCGCCGCCTCACCCCAGCGGGAAGGTATCTCACCATCCGGGGTCCGCGCGAGCACAACCTCAAGGGGGACGACGTGGCGATCCCGCTCGGCCTCCTGGTCGGACTTTCGGGGGTGTCGGGGAGCGGGAAGTCGACCGTTCTTCAGGAGATCCTCTACCGCGCGGTGCGCCGGCACCTCGGCCTGGGCCACGACACTCCGGGCCGACACGACTTCATCGAGGGGATCAACGAGGTCGACCGCGTCCTGCTCATCGACCAGGCGCCGATCGGGAGGACCCCTCGGTCGAACCCGGCGACGTACACGGGCGTCATGACGCCGATCCGCGAGCTGTTCGCAGGGCTCCCCGAGGCGAGGGCCCGCGGGTTCGCCCCCGGTCGGTTCAGCTTCAACGTCGCGGGCGGTCGGTGCGAGACGTGCGAAGGAGACGGGGTCCTTCGCTACGAGATGCATTTCCTTCCGGACGTCTACGTCGTCTGCGAGGAGTGCCGGGGCCGACGGTTCAACACCGAGACGCTCGAAGTGAAGTTCAAAGGGAAGACGATCGCCGACGTCCTCGATATGTCGGTGAGCGAGGCGCTCACGTTCTTCGCGAACCACCGGCGCATCGCCCTCCGGCTCCAGCTGCTCGCGGACGTCGGTCTCGGCTACATCCGACTCGGCCAGAGCGCGACCACGCTCTCGGGCGGCGAGGCGCAGCGGATCAAGATCGCCTACGAGCTCGCGAAGCCCCCCACCGGCAAGACCCTCTACCTTCTCGACGAACCGACCACGGGCCTTCACTTCGCGGACGTCGAGCGGCTTCTCGAGGTACTGTTCCGCCTTCGCTCGGGCGGGAACACGGTGGTCGTCATCGAGCACAACGTCGACGTTCTGAAGTCGGTCGACTGGTTGATCGACCTCGGTCCCGAGGGGGGCAACGAGGGTGGGCGCGTCGTCGCCCAGGGTCCTCCCGAAGAAGTGGCGCGCGTCAAGGCATCCCACACGGGCCGGTTCCTGCTGCCCCACTTGCCGGCACCGATGCCGGTCCCTCGACGAGCGCGGCTGTAGCATGACGGGCGGCGAGCGGGGCGAGCTCCCGAGCTTCGTGCCCGCGAGCCAGCTCGCGGCGGAGAGCGGGGAAGGTTTCCGTCGGGGACCGGACGCCCCGGGGGTCTATCTGTTCCGCTCGGGCCGCGGGGAGGTCGTCTACGTCGGCAAGGCGCGCAGCCTGCGCCGGCGCGTGCTCGACCACCTCCGGGCGCGGATCGAGAAGGACGGTACCATCCTCGCCCAGAGCGCGAGCGTCGAGTTCGTTCCCACCGCGACCGAGCGGGAGGCGCTCCTGCTCGAAGCGAACCTCGTCAAGCAGTACCAGCCGCCCTACAATGTCCTCCTGAAGGACGACCGGAGCTACCCGTACCTCGCCGTCACCGTCGGGGAGGAGGTCCCCCGGGTCATGCTCGTCCGTCGCCCCCGGCGACGTCCGGGGGTCCTGCTCTTCGGTCCGTACACGAGCGCTCGGGAGGCTCGGGGGGTCGAGAAGCTGCTCGGCGACCTCTTCCAGCTCCGCCGCTGTGTCCGCCTCCCGAAACAGGCGTGCCTGTACTACCATCTCAAGGTCTGCAGTGCCCCGTGCATCGACGCGATCCCCCGCGAGGAGTACCGGGCCCGGATCGACCGGGCGACCCAGGTGCTGCGGGGCGAGGTCTCCCAAGTCCGCCCGCTGGTCGAGACGGAGATGCGCGAGGCGTCGAAGCGCGAGGAGTTCGAGCGCGCTGCGATGCTCCGGGACGCCCTCTCGGGACTGGGAGCCCTCGCCGAGCGGCAGGTCGTGGTCGGTCCGGGAAGCGGCCGGTCCGACGTGTTGGCCCTCGCCTTCCCACAGGACCCGGCGACGCTGCGTGTCGCGGTCGGGCTGTTGCGGGTGGAGGACGGAGAGGTGCGGAGGACCGAACCGCACCTCGTGACGATCCCCCCGGACGACGTCCCCGAGCCGGGGGAGGTCCTCCGCCAGTTCCTGACGCAGTACTACGGTGGCCAGTTCGAGCTACCGGACCGGATCTACGTCGCGGCCCCCCGTCCGGCCG
>DATJVA010000148.1:0-6135 GCA_035502015.1 Thermoplasmata archaeon
ATCGGACCGTCCTTGAAATCTTGAAGACAGAATGATCGGGAACTTCCCGGTCGAAGAGATACCGGGACGACACCGCGTGTTCCACAGAGTACACCGAGCCTTCATGGAGGGGGATGAGATTTTGCCGGGTGCCTTCAGGGATTCGGGTAACGATCCCATGTCCGTCGATTGGGAAAAGTACTCGACGGCGGAACAGACACGCCAAAGGGCGAGAAAGCCACCGGAGAATGCCGTTGTGTCGGTGAGGTCGGGAGTAATCCAGGCGATGCCGGAGTTGAAGCTGGGCCACGAACCGTTGAGTGACAATCGGGCCCATTGCAGGGTGTACGGCGAGAAGACTGCCAAAGTACGCATCAAACTCGTCGAGGCTGCTCAAGTAGAGATTCGAATAAGTACTTAATCGAATCCCAGCACGGGCGTCCCAAGTTTCGGGAGGCCGTTGTAGTGTTATGGGCTCCCGCCCGTAGCTAATCCGCGACCATAGCGGTCGCCACGGATGCGGCGAGAGAGTTCGGGTCTATCTAACGCCCGACGCCGGCGGAGGACGGAACTGGCCCCCGCTCAACTCTCGTTTTATGGAAGCGTAAGAGGCGCGGTATTCCCTGAGAACGCGCCTAGGGGACCCATCGCCTCGAATGTGAGCCCCAAACCTACGGGGCTCGTTGTCCCCATGTCGAGAAGGATCGTGTCCGCCGTTGTGATAGTACTCTCAGGTGAAATGCCGGCTCCGAACGTGACCCAGCTATGAGGCATCGCCATTCCGGTTTCGGAAGCAACCGGCGCCTGGGCGGCAACCGATCCTGAGCTCGTCAGTACCGAAAATCCCCCGGGACCGCTCGCAGTGTACAGACCACCGCTCGCCGTATCGACCCAGAAACTTGTCGGGGAGAACCAAAGGTACGAGAGAGAGATCTTGATCGAGTAGGTGTAGTCGCCCGCGGTGCAGCCATCGGTGGCGAACGTCGACCCCGCAGGGCAAGTCGAAAGGGTAGGGTTGGCGATGGCAAAGCCCTCAGAGATCGGAATCTGGGACATCCGGTAGAAGCTGAAGGCACAGTTCACGAGCGGCTCGGAAAATGTCTGTACGAGGAGACCGGTCGAGGCGTTTACGAATGCCTGGACGTAGCTTCCTTGAACCGGAACACCCGGGGAGAAAATCGGAGAGCAGGTAGTGTAGGTGAGCAGCCACTGGAGGCCCCCGTATCCGGGCTCCTGTTCGACGAGCGTCACAAGTGCGTTAGCGGAGGAATGGTTCTGAACGAACGCGGAAATGTTGGTACTGTTCAGGGCCGCGTTGGCGGCGATGTCGCTGGAGATAAACGGCACGGTAATCGGCGCCTCTACGCCAGTGGAGAGGCAGTCTGCCCCCAGGAGGAGAAGTTCGGCAACCCGACCATTCGTGACTTGCAGGAACAGCACCCCCGTTCGAGTACCGTTCAGATATTCGAACGACCAGACCGAGAGCTTGCCGGTCGAGTAAGGTCCGGTAGATGCGGGGATGGTGACATTCGATGACCCGGTGACCGTGCAGTCGTAGGAGTTGTACCCGAGATGGTCTATGGAGGTGTTCACGAAACCAACCCCCACCACCTCGTAGAGGACCCACGGCCCGTGGGCGACTCCGCTCGCGAAACTGTTAGCATCGGCTAACGCTTCGGAGGATGTTTGCGCTCCCGAAACAGTTCCACTCCCGGAGCTGCCGAGAGGAATCACGCCAGCGAGGACCAAAGCCAGGACAACGACCACGGCGATCACTGCGGCGGCAACTTCCCCCAGGAGACGCCTCGAACTTCGCTTTGGGGGCACAGAAGAGGCAGGAGCCGGTTGAGCTGGTCCCGGAGGATCTGAGGTGGGTTCGGACGGCGAGACCTTCGACGGTGTCGCGGTCAATGCAGGCACCAATCCCATCAGCCCGAAGCGTTACTTCAAGTCTCCAACCGGAGCGTAAATGAGCAGGCCGGGTCGAATTGCCGAGGTCTGGGCGAAGCATCCCCCTTCCTTCACTGTTCTCGGGGAGAGGTCGCCCCTTCACGTCGAGCGCGGGCAAGGCGGGGAGTCGCGTCCTGATCCCGATGCCGGACGTGTCCGGCATCCCGAAGCCATTGGCGGTGCTCGATAGTGCGTTCCCGGGCATTCGGCTGTGGCCGGATGGGGTGAGGGTGGCTTGGAGGGGGGAGAATGGTGCGTTCCACCTGCTCCGGGTTCCCGGAACCGAGGTTTGGCCGTTTCTCGAGGACGGCTTCGACAGGTCGGAACCTGATGAGCCGGATGAACTCCAGAAGCCACCCGACACCACCGTGGTCGAGACATACCCCCTGCCGCAGCTGCTCCGGGGGATCATCCAAGACTTCCTGAAGGCGGGAAAGGCCGAGGCGACCTCGGGGGAGATCCTCGCGGCTTTGTCGGCCTCCGAGCGGGCATGGCGGACGGACAAGCAAGTCGGGATCGCCCTAGGCGGCGCTGGACTGAGGCGTCACCGAATCCGCGTTAACTGGACTCGTCCTCACGACTACGAATCGTCGACTCCATGGACGAGCAGTGGACCAGCGGGTCAGAAGGGGACCCTTTGTGAATCCCTCCTTCTAGAGAACACCCGTGGTAACATTGACCCAGAAATCCATGGTCAATCCCGAAATCGGTCCGTTCTCGAAAAGGGGGGGCGCAGCTCCGACATCGTACGTTCCGCCCCAGCTCCAGAATGTGTAGCTCGTGCCCCCGGGAGCACCCATCAGCCAAGTGTGGTTGTCGCTCATCGCTCCGGGGCCGATGATCCAGAACCCGATCGCGAGTGGCACAGGGTATTCTGAGATGTGAATCAATACCTGGGTAGGCGCGTGTATTGTGAAGCTCGTTAGATGAGCCAGGGCGGAGCTTGCGCCCGTTCCAGACACATCGGATACGGTGACTTCGTTGGAAGAAGTCCAAACCGGTGTTACCGCGAGAAGAACCGCCACAAGAAGGGTAACTATGACTCCGGCAACGATTCCAACGACACGCCCCCGTCGTCTAATCCAGGATCGAACTAGAGGAGGATCCAACGACATACCTCACTCCACGTCGGCCCATCTCCTGTTTCGATAGGGCCAGACAGTTCTACATTTAGTCACTCGAGGGTCGACCCACGCGACCGAGATCGATGAGACGCTGCTAGGCCTGACAGCCAGAGGATCATCGCGCGTCGCGGTACGCCTCTCCCGCGGGCCAAGCCGACCGTCACGCTGACCACTACAAGGGCGACCCCCCACGACCATAAGGGCTAGGTACGTTTCCAGCGTCGAAGGCGGAGCCCCCGCGTTGCAGGTCGGGTTCGCGACGCACGCGTTGAACCCGGCGAACCACTCGCCCGCGAGTAGCAGAAGCGAAAGACCGACCGTCACCAGGATGGCGCCGCTCCAGACGATCCGCGAGCTTGTCCCCGATGAGTTAGGATGATTCGAGATGCCTTCTCGCATCGTTCTCTCTCTCTACGAGAGGGAGAACGGGCGAGAACTCGTTCCGCTCCCGCGCGGGGGGTGGACCCAAGCTTCTCATCTGGAGGGAGGACCGCATTCACTGCGCGGGCGATTCAGGAGCGCGAATCCGAATCACGGTCCGAGCAGCTCCGACGGATGACTTGGACGGAGTGACCCCGAGGCCGGCGGATTGTGCGGACGTCGGGATCACGCGGGATCTGGAAGCCGCATCCGCAGGCGCACTTGCGGTGGAATCGGTTCCCGGTGACGGCCCGCAGGCGCGCGGCTGCAAGTTCGGTCGGCGTTTGGCACGCTTCGTTCGGATACGAAATGCTCTGCTGCATCGCACGTCCCTCGCGGAGGCAGGGACGGGCGATGGACACTGTTCGCGAGCGGCAGGTCGTTCGCGAGTTCGACACGCCGGCCCGGAAGCGTGCCTTACGGAGGACTGAACCGACTCTCGGCAGGTCGTCCCGAATGAACCGCCAGAGGTCTTCCCGGTCGATCGTCTCGTACGTGTGCAGGACCGCCGTTCGGAAGTTTCGAACGGTCGTCCACAGGGCCGGGTTCCCGTCCTTGAAACCTCGACTCAGATGGTCGGCAGACTCCGCGAATGATGCAGGATCCAAAGGAGCACGGTGGTATTCGACGCGAACGAACCGAAGAGGCGACCCAGTAACCCGGGGTAACCTCCCCCATTCACAGCCAGGGACGAATCCCGGAGACCGCATGCTACGGCGAATCCCAGCACGGGCGTGCTCCCTGTTGGGCACGCATTCCCATCCCCGAAGCCACGCAGAGCTCGCCGGAAATGCGCGCCGCTTCGGACAGGCATTCCTGAAGGTCTGAGGTTGCTTTTACGAACTGAGATAGGCGCAGCGCGTACGTCCCGTGAGGCCAACGCTTATCGCTCGCGAGCCGCTCGAGAAAAGGGGCGGGAATCGCCGACGCCATCCATCCCGGCAAGACCCGGAGCTCGAATGACCGGTACCGCAGGTCCTCGATGTCGGGACACTGTCGCCGTCGCGGTGATTCTGTTCGTGGTCGGCTCCGGTCTTGCTGCGCTCGCTCACGGGAGCTCTCCGCCCGGAGTGTCGTCCGGCGTCTCTGCCACCGCGCGTCCCCCGGTCACGGGTGCGACCTACGTCTGGACCAATCTTTCGGCCTTGTCTTCCACGGCCCCCTCTCCCCGGTCGTCGCCCCAAGCGGCGTATTCTCCCGCGCTGGGCAAGGTCGTCCTGTTCGGCGGGTACGATGTCTCGGTCACTCCCGATGGGGACACGTGGGAGTTTGCGTCCGGCCATTGGACCGAGGTCTCCAGCGCTGTGGCTCCTCCGGCTCGGTGGTCCGGGGAGATGGTCTACGATGCGTCCGACGGGTACCTGCTCTTGTTCGGAGGCAAGAACGACACCCAGGGCTTCAATGATACGTGGGCGTTCAGCGCCACCGGCTGGCACCAGATAGCGACGCCGATCGCTCCGTCCCCCCGCAGCAACCCAGGGTTGGTCTTTGATCCCTCGGACGGCAAGGTCGTTCTCTTCGGAGGAGGTATCGGCAACCTGCCCGTAGGTTCTGGCAGTCCGTGGACATACTACAACGACACCTGGACCTATCACGCGGGGGTGTGGACCAACGTTACAGCGACCGCCGGTGCGCCCCCGAGCCCACGGTTCACCCAGACGATGTCATACGACGCGTTGGACGGGTATGTTATCCTCCAGGGAGGGGGCAGTTCGACCGCTCCCGCATGTGGAATCTTCAACGACACGTGGAAGTTCTCTGGCGGCAAGTGGACCCCGCTGAGTCCTCCACACTCCCCTCCACCGTTCTGGGTGGGCGGCATGACTCTTGACACGGAAACCAACAGTACCTTGCTGTACGGGGGGATGGCCGTCCCGCCCCCTTCCTGCGTTGACACCTTCGCGAGCCAGGTCTGGACCTTTTCGAGCGGGGACTGGAGTTTGGCCGTCCCGCCCACGAACTCATCTCCGCAAGGGCGCTCGGCGGCAGCGTGG
Organism: Thermoplasmata archaeon; assembly: GCA_035502015.1. GTDB lineage: Archaea > Thermoplasmatota > Thermoplasmata > Lutacidiplasmatales > UBA184 > Lutacidiplasma. The sequence continues at coordinate 5,468 of DATJVA010000148.1, forward strand.
GTGGACGACCCCGCCGAAAACGGAGAGCTCCTCTTTGGAGGGGACGGTGCGGGACCCGGATACAATTATCTCGACGATTCTTGGCTCTTGACAAGCGTGTCGCCTCTGGCACTAGGACCCCTCGTAAGCTCGAGCCGTCCCTCCGCCGACGTCGGTCAAACGACATCCTTCCGGGCGGGCGGGGTGTCCGGTGGGCAGCCTCCGTACACGTACTTGTGGGAGGGCCTCCCCACTGGGTGCCTGGGGACGAGCAGCGCGGTCGTGAACTGCACGTTCACCTCGGCGGCCCACCTGGAGATCTCCCTCGTAGTATCCGACCCTGTCGGCCAGACCAACTCTTCGGCGGTGCTGGCATACGAGGTCTTTGCCGATCCGGTCTTCGCGTCGTATCCGACCCCGAATCACGACCCGGTCTCGGTGGGTGACCCGGTCACGTTTTCCGCGAACGTCACCGGCGGCTCGGGAGGGTTCACCTTCGCCTGGCGAGGGCTTCCGCCCGGGTGTGCGTCCATTGACGCGCCGTCGTTGACCTGTACTCCGACCCAGAACGGAACATTTTCCGTCAGCCTCGTGATGAACGACTCGAATGGTGTGACCGCTACGAGTCCCTCATGGCCGGAGGTGGTGTTGCCGGTGAGCGCTCCATCTTCCCCCGAGTCCCCGGTCAG
>DATJVA010000149.1:0-9558 GCA_035502015.1 Thermoplasmata archaeon
TAATGCTCGCGCGGGCGGCAGACCCCGCGCGGGCTTTATCTGCGACCCGCGCGGTCGAGGGCGAACCGCGATGAGCGCGAACGAGGGAGGGTCGCGCAAGCCCCCCGATTCGAACGCGATCGAACCTCAGCTCACCAGACAGGGATTTCTGGCACAACGCATTGCGATTGGGGTCCTTGTTCTGTTTCTTGTCGCCGTCATTGCCGCGCTGGTAGTCACTTTGTCCTCGGTCGCGGGCCCCGTCGGGGTCCTCGCGGCCGCCGCTGTGACCCCCATCATCATCCTGACCTTGCTTTTCCTTTACTTCGAAGGGCGGGGTCGGCCGTGGAGTTTCGCCGGGGCAGCTGCCCTTGGGATCTTGGGAGTGACACTCCGCCTGATCGTCAACACTCAACCGCAATTGGAAGTCGGAGGCGGGCTACCTCTTTGGGTGACAGTAAGCTACGTCACACTCGGGACTCTTGTGGTTGCGACGAGCCTCTGGGCGTTTGCTACCCTAAGGCGGGCCAATCGCCCGAGGTCTTGGGGCCCTCCTCCGTCGTCGGCAGAGCCCCCGCCGGCTTGATGTGGGACGCGCGCGGCCGATGACAGTCACCGCGACAAGCGCGGGGACGAGTGACCCCTAGTCCAACCAGACCGCAGCGGAGAGGCGAAGCGTTTAGCGAGGCACGGACCTCCGTGGTTGGAATGGTTCGAGGGTTTCGCGCCGGAATTGGTGTCAAGGCCGCGGTTTTCCACTCGGGTCGAATCCTCCTGCTGAGGAGGTCGTGGAACGCTCCTCAGTACCGAGGCCTGTGGGACCTCCCCGGGGGTGCTGTCGAGAAGGACGAATCCCTCGAAGACGCGTTACTCCGAGAGGCATGGGAGGAGACCGCCCTTCGATTGAAGGTGGGTCGGGCTTACCACGCCGTGCTCACGATGTGGCCGGCGGGTGACGGAACCTCGTTCCCCTCCGTTGGCATTTTCTTCCTGTGCCGACGTCTAGGTCGAGGCGAACCCCGGCTCCGACCCAACGAACACTCCGAATACGCTTGGGTAGATCGAAGGGCGCTCCACCGATACAGAATGCCCTCGTTTTGGGCTAAAGCGGTTCGACTCGCCTTTGACCAATCTCGATGACAAACGGCGCCGCGCGAACTTCAAGAACGGAGCGCGCCGACGATGACATGACCGCAATCAGCGCGCTATACGCCTACTACACGTAGACCATGACTTGGCCACTCTCTACAGCCACTGGAAATGGCCGGAGTGGCTCGCATCGAATCTGAGCCATAATCTGTCCCATGGCTGCCATGGCCTCCATCATCTCCGGGGGAAGCTGCACCGCAGGCATGTGCATCTGCGGCTGTCCACGGACAGCGCCCGTCTCCGCATCGAAGACCGCGGCATGGAGGGCGCACTTGATCACTCCGGACTTCAGCGATCCGATGCTGATGGGAGCAGACATGTGGCCGCACCGGTCCTCGAACGCACGTATCCCCGAGGGCCCGTGCACGAGGACGACCTTCGCGCCCGCTAGATCCACACCCTTCATTGTCCCCTGGGAGAGTTCTCTGGCCTCCGCAGCCTTGTACCAACCCGGCATTGTGCGCACCCCGTATCGAGGCGAGGCGTCCGGAAGGGGATAAAGTCGAAGTGGCTCCCGACCACCCTGGTGGCGAGGTGGTAATCCCTTGGCGAGTCCACGGATACTGTACGACCGCGGACGGGGACGACCCGAGTCTTATCAAGCCCTCGCGCGACCGACGACCGGACCCCCGCACTATGCCTGCAGGTGGACCAGACGTCAATGCCGTCAGCCGATGATTTGGGTGATCTCCTGGATGACCTGCTTTTCTACGTGGGTGGTCCAAAGCATCTCGGGAACGTCCACGACCAGGAAGAGTTCCGTAAGCAGCAGCGCTTCGACGGCTGTGACGGCAAGATTCTGAATCAATTTGCCGATGCCCACCCGTACCGTGAAGTCGTTGGGTTGACCCGATATCAGTATGGTGAGTGCGCGATCTGCGGTGATGATGTCGCGAAGGATGCCGGCCTTGGTTGCCTGGACAACCGTGCCGGTGGGTGACGTGGTCGACTGGACCTTGTAGCCTTGGCTCTGGAGCTTTTGAGCGATCTGCTGGCCAAGCTGTCCGAGGTCCTTGTTCTTCCCCTGGAATTGGATCGTCTTCTCCGCGACCATCTTTCCTTTCCTCTCGGTAAACGAGCGCGCTGGAACTATGACGCTTTCGCATTTACGCGGTGTTTTTCGAGCGCAAGGTGAATTGTGCGAATTACACCTCGGCGCGTTTTCGCTTGTGGTGCGTCTCGCTCGGATGGGCCGCCCGGGATTGGCGCTCGCCCAGAGGTAGTAGCTTTTCCTCGCCGCTGATCCCGCCGAGGTGCGCTCCGAGGAGCACGACTCCGAGCGACTCTTCCGCCTCCGGGTTCCTCGGTACGCGCCGACATGTTTCGCACGGCCGTGTCGCCGGCACCACTGAAGTGCCGACGATTCTTGAACGGGTGGCTCGGCACTAACCTTCCCTCGCGGACCGTCGACCTTTTGTTCCATCCGGCTTTGGCATGTAACCGAGACCCGTCTCCGATCCCTTGACCAAGGGGTGAGGCCCTCTCGGCCACGCCGCGGGACTTCGAAGGACGGCAGCTCGCATCTGCATGATTCGACTGTGCATCACAAGCCAGACACCACCCACCCAGCCAGTTGGGGATCGACCGCGCCCCCATTCAACCGTTTGGAAGCTGGGGAAGGATTACGTTCCCCAGGTCGGGGGTGTCGTTCCGATGATGCGCGCGCTCCTGCGGGTATCCCAGGGCCATTGGGTCGCGCCCCATCCTCGGTGGGTCTCGTTGGGGTCTGCCAACTTGCCCCTTGAATTCGAAACGGACGAAGGGTATACTGTGGAAACGGTGCCCCTTGAACCCGAGCTCCGGCTAAGGTACGTCCGGTTCAAGGACACCGTCTGGCGCTCGTTCCACGGTCCGTGGGGCCTCGAGCCGTTCGCCTCGGACGACTATCGAGCGTTCGTCGACTACAACCACCGAACCGCTCAGCACCTATTGCGCCACCGCGAGGCCTACGACCTCTTCTACGTGAACGACTTCCAACTTCTTCTGGTCGGGGGTCTGGTTGGTTCGGCCGCCCCCGCCATCCTTCGCTGGCACATCCCGCTCGAGCTCAGAGGATACCCGGAGCAAGTCCGTCGCTTCTTCCTTCGTGCCATGGAAGGGTTCGATGCGATCGTGGTGAGCACGAGGCTCGCCCTCGAGGAACTCATCCACCACGGCTTTCACGGTCGCGCGTTCCAAGTCTATCCGTACGTCGACCCTGCGGAACACCGCCGGGGCTCTCCTGGCGCCGTGCGTCGGTTCCGGGAAGCCCACGGCCTCAGCGACCGACCGTATCTCCTCTCCGTGGGCCGAATGGACCCCGTAAAACGCCAAGACCTACTGCTGAAGGCCTTCGCTCGTGTCCATCGCCGGTTTCCGGAACACCGACTCGTATTGGTCGGCGGCGGGAGCTTTTCCACCTCACTGTCGGAGACCCTGGACCGCCCTTCGAAGAACGAGATCTGGTCGAGTCGTATCCGTGCGTTGATTCGCAGTGAACGCCTAACAGATTCCGTCGTGATCACTGGCGGGATCCCGCACGAGGAGCTGGGCGCGGCATTCGATGGAGCGGCGGGACTCGTCCATCCGGCCCCGTGGGAGGGATTCGGCCTGGTCGGGGTGGAAGCGTGGATACACGGACTCCCCGTGGTCGTAAGCCGAGGGGCCGGCGTCGCCGAGCTCGTGACCGATGGCGTGAACGGGTTCACGGTTGCGCCGGGGTCTGTTTCGGCGCTCGCCTCGGGGATGGCCGGATTGCTCGCGAACCCAGAGCGGGCCGAACGGATGGGTGCCGCCGGACGCCTTACCGCTCGCCGCTGTCACGTCCGGCCCGCCTCGCGTCGGCTTCGAGAGATCTTCCAGCACGTGATCAAACAGTACCAACGACAAGGTCGGGCGCCGCCCGAAATCCTTCGCGGGTAGACTCGAGGCCAGGCCCGATGAGCCGAATCCCGTCCGTCAAATCTCCTCCGTCGGCGCTGCTCACAGACGTATGGTACACCCTCGTCTACTATCCACGAGCCGAGCGAGACCGGATCGAGGCACTTCGGGCGAAGACGTGGTTCCGGGCGCTCACGGAAGCGGGCTTATCTCCGGTCCGCGCCCGCGCCGCGATACGTCGCATCGGTCGAGAGAGCCGGGCGTCCGAACGTCAGGGACGCACTCTTCCGCTCGATGAGCAGATTCGAGCGGTCGGAAAGGTCACGGGGACCGAACTCGAAGTCCTCGAGCTCGTCGATCGATTCGACGCCATCATCGAGAAACACCCTCCGCGAGTCGCTCGGGGCGCGCAGGCCACTCTGCGCGTGGTGCGGGCGCGAGGGATTCGCGTGGGAGTAGTCTCCAACGTAGTCTTTGAGAGAGGGACCGGGGCGCGGCGCTTGCTGAGGCGGTTGGGACTCCATCGGTTCAGCGACACGATCGTCCTCTCGGCCGACGACGGAATCGCCAAGCCAGATCCTCGTCCGTTCTGTCGGTGTCTCCGCGAGCTTGCTGTCGAGCCTGCTGACGCGTGGTACCTCGGTGACCAGCCGACCGATATAATCGGCGCATTAGCAGCCGGAGTGCACCCGGTGCGGTTCGTCGGCCTCGCACGATTCGGACCGCGGGTCTCATCCGATGTCCCCGTCTCCCGGTCCGTCCCGGTCCTTCGACGATGGTCGGATCTACTTCCGATGGTAAACGGCGCAGGTGCCAGAAACGGATGCCGGGGTGCGACCTGAACCCAATCTCTGATGAGCGGGCTGTGGGGCTCCAGTTCGCGCCGTCGGCCATCGCAAGTGCGTCGGGATCGCGGAACACGGAAGGGAAGTTCGATCGGGTACCGGTGATTCGTTTTCGAGTGAAACAGGTCCGAAACCTTTTGTTATCGGGTGGCTAACGCCCTCCACATTCGCCCCCTTCCGGACCCCTCCGATCACCCGGTGGCCCGAGGGGAGTTCGCTCCCCCGGCCGGAACCGCCTCGACTGACCCAGGATGATGGATTCCGCAAGATGACAGTCGACCGACCACCGAAACTGCCCCGACCCGGCGAGATGCCGGTGTCCCCCCGGCGGTCCCCCCCGCCGGCCAACCCCTGCGACTCGAAGGAGGGACCGGAGTACCGGAATCGACCCCGGGGACCCGAGGGGAAGGAGACCTCCGCATGATCTCGTCCCCGCCGATGATGACGCTGCTTCTTCTGCTCCTCACCACGGCGGGGGCGGCCGTGATCGCATGGGTCGTACCGAGCGTCGGGCTCAGGCGGACGAAATGGACTGCCCCCGTTCGCGCGACCGTCGTATCGGTCTTCCACGGCCCGGTGCTGGCGGTCATTCTCGCCGCCGGTTTGCTCGAACTCGACTCTCTGTTCTGGTCCGCGAACCCGGGGGCGTTCCCCTCGCTGCTCTCGCCGGCCGCCGTCGTCGTGATCGCCGAGCTCGCGGTAATCTGGACGGCGGTTGGCGTCGCGGCGCTCGCGGTCCGACGCCACGTGATCTCGGTCCAAGAGCGGTCCGGTCGCTACCTCCTCTACGGGATCTACATGGCAGGGCTCCTCGGCGTCGTCATCGCACTCCTCTCGTCGCCCGAGGTTCCGCCGCTCGCCGGCGGGATTTGGGCGGTGGTCGGGTTCGGCGCCGGCCTCCTCGTTACCTATCTCGTGGTCCACACGGTGAACATCGTGGCGGAGCGGTACTTCTCTGCCCTTGCGAACCGTCGGCCGCATCTCGACACGATCTACCGGTTCCTTCGCCGGGCGCTCCTCGGAGTGATCGCCTTCCTTGGCGTGGCCGTGTCGACCTACGCCAACTTCCCGACGGCGGCCGCCGGAGTCACCTCGTTGGTGCTCGCGGCCGGCTTCCTCTCGATTGTCATCGGGCTTGCGGCCCAATCGACGCTCTCGAACGTCGTCGCCGGTGCGATGGTCTCTCTGGCCCAGCCGTTCGAGATCGGCGACGCTGTCGTCTTCCCGTACCCCAATGGGGATTGGTGCTATGTCGAGGACATCCGCCTCACGTACACCGTGTTGCGCACGTGGGACCTTCGCCGCCTGATGGTCCCCAACGCGATGTTCCAGTCGAGCGTGGTCGTCAACTACACCGCGGTCGACCCCACCATGCTCGTGATCGTGTACATGGTGATCACCTACGACTCCGACGTCGACAAGGCTCGGGAAATCATGGTCGAGGAAGCTCGAAAGCACCCCGACTTCAAGTCGCTCGGGAATCTGCCCGTCACTCACGTGATGGACTATCAGGGCGGGGGAAACCAGGGGTCGGGGATGTACGGGGGGGTAGACCTGCGACTCCTCAGCGCTGCGAAGGACCAGCCGACCGCGTTCCAGGTCGAGAAGGACCTTCTCTATTCAATCCGAAAGCGGTTCGACCAGGAAGGGATCCAGATCGCGTATCCCACCCAGCGTGTGATTGTCGAACCCTCGATTGCTCGTACCTCAGCGCCCGCCAATCGAAAACAAGCTTCGGACGGCTAGTTCGTCCATCTAGCAATCGTCCGGGAGGCCGCCCGAGGAGCGATTCGAGCGACGAGTGCGGCCGTGTCCCCATTATCCTCGCCGAGCGAAGCGAGGGAACGCCCGCGCACGAAGTGCGCGGGCGCGAGGTTAATGTGGGACCCGCGCGGTCGATGACTTGACAGCGATGAACGCGCGCTCGGCGAAGAGCGAACGAGGACCGAGCTGGGCGACCGTGGGGATCGGCGTCGTCGTAGGGATTGTGCTCACCTTGGCGGTTTTCACAGTAAGTGGGGGAGGAGTGCTTTCGCACACCGTGTGCGCGGTCTCCGGTGACCGTTTGCCGCCCTTCGAAGCCTGGGTACCTACGGTAATGGCGAACTCGCCTTACGGAGGGAAGGTCTGGGCCAACGCGACCGTTCCCCCAGGGCCATTCCTGGATTCCCCTGAGGCCCCTAATCTCTACGAGATTTTCCCGAAGAACGGGTCGGCCGCGTGGGCCGGCTTCGGCGGTGAGTTCAATGTCACTCCTCAGGAAAACCAGAGCCGCTTGGGGCCGGGATCCAATGCACCGTGCTCGGCTCCGTTCGACATAGCGCCGACCTTTTGGGGCGACCTCGCCGGGGGGATTCCTCTCCTTGGCGAAGGTAACATGACCGACGCGCCTGAACCGACGACGCTCGGCGCAACTATTCCGCCATCAACGGTGGAACTCGGAATCTCGAACGGCTTTTCCGCCGCGAATCATGATGCCATCTCGACCTGTGGGAGCGGAGCAACTTCGAAGTGGACGGATTCAGCCTCTTTCATCACCTCGGTCCCGATTTCGTCAGGGGCCGTGGTCACCGACGAATCGTACGCCTTCCCGTTCCTCGAAACCTTCCACTACTGGTTCCCCGCGAACTTCGGAACGTGGCAGGTGGACAACCTTTCCGCGCCGGGCGGACCCGGGGGCGGGTGGGCTTTCTCGTACTCGCCGTGCACGTGACGGAACGTGCAGCGGCCGCGCGGGCTTTATCTGCGACCCGCGCGGTCGAGGGCGAACCGCGATGAGCGCGAGGTCCGTCGGTGCGAGACACCGCGGCAATCACCGCGAACGCGCTTGGGATCGCTACTGGACCGAAGTTCATCGGGGCGGACGCGACCACCCGGGAGAGTTCACTCGGTGGGCGGTTCCTTTCCTACGTTCCGCAAACGCGAGAAATGTAGTTGACTTGGGCTGCGGCGCCGGGCGTGATTTGAGCTTCCTGCTCGAACAGGGGTTCTCCGTTACGGGCGTGGACTGCTCCACCGTTGCGACGGAACTTTCTGCCAAGGCAATCTCTCGACTGGACCCGAAAGTTCGCGGTCGAGGATGCACAATAAACGACGATCTTCTTGACTACCTGCTTCGCCTGAAGCCCGAGTCGGTCGACGCAATCCACGCGGCGGCCACATATCAGGCGCTCTCGGACCGAGAGGTGTCCGAATTGTTCGGGGAGGTCCATCGTGTCCTCGCGAAGGGAGGCCTTCACCTCTGGACGGTCCGTAACAAAAGTCACCCCGGCAGGATTCACCCGGAACTCGTACCGCCCAATTTCCCAATGCTAGGATTCACGGTGTCGGTGCACTTCTTCTCGGTCGAGGATGTGGGGCGGTTTCGCGGAGTCCGGTTCGAACAAATCGCTTTGCAAGAAACCGCGGACTCCTACTCCTACCTGATTGCTGACCGCAAACGGGGACAGCCCGAGCCCCCGCCGGCTTGATGTGGGGCGCGCGCGGCCGATGACAGTGACCGCGACAAGCGCGGAGTGGAGAACGTCCAGCGAGCGAATCGAACGAGACTCGGGCGCGAACTTGGGGTCCGAAGGCGCCGCTAGCTCACTGCCTTCGAGCCGTGCTGTCCACGCCGCGGACCTGCGCGAGCCAGGGAGGCTCGGGCAGGGGTGTTCCGTCCATTTGGGCGGACAACCGGTCGAGTAACGTATTGAACCCGCGGGCGAAGATTTCGGCCGTAGGTCGAGTCAGCTTGCGATGTGTCAAGACCAGCAGGGTGCCCTCGTCGAGGGAAGACAACTCCCAGCGCACAATCGAATTCTCGCCGTGTGGGACGTCAGAGCTCGCACGGAATCAAATCCTCACTCGTGAAAAGGTCGCATCGATGACGGCACAGCGGCGCACTCCGCACTGGCACCCGTCGAGGAGAAATCGGACCGTTCCGAGAGACTCCTCCGTGATCCAGATTCACGCATGGACTCGCGTCGCAGTGCGCCCGTCGCGCGCGAGCGTCTCGGTAAGGCCCGGGTTCGCAGAGACAACCGCCCGTGCCGCCTTCACGCAGGCACGCAGGTCTCGAAGGGCTCGGGCGGCCACCCGCTCGTCCGCCTCCCGCGAGTCGTCGGGTAGCCCGCTCGTGATCTCGAGGAGGCTGAACTGCCGCGTCGGGGTCGCGATGAATCCTTCCGCGCCCTGGTCTGGACCGTCCGACGCGAGCCGTCGACCGAGGAGGCATTCGCCTCGCCGTGCGCATCCGGCTCTCAGAGGGTTTCGAAGCCGCCTATCGTTGGGACAGAAGCTGTGTTGGAGAACACCAAGGAGTCTCCAGTAATGTTCCACGGACTGGGATAGGTCAAGACGAGTTGCTCGTTGCTAGCGATGGCTGCGACCGGCAGCGACCACGAGGAGGCGTTCGAGGCGGAAGGAAACGAGTCCAACCATGCCCCGTCCGCGGAGGTCAAAATGATGGACCATCCTGATCCTGACGGTGTACAAGCGGCAACTGTGGAAACCCAGGCCTGACATGAGAGCGACGCGGTGGGCAAGCTCTGGCCAGACGAGTTCCGTAGACTCATTGAGACCATCCAGCTGAGGAGCCCCCATGCGTCGTAGTACCTAGTGCTGTTGTTGACACCGGCTGGAAATTCGGTCTGGAACGAGAACCGAACTGATTCGAATCCGTTCCCGAAGGCGCCAGGAGGGCCAGGAGTTGATGGGATGATCGAGTAAGGAGTGTAAATCGGCG
>DATJVA010000150.1:0-3066 GCA_035502015.1 Thermoplasmata archaeon
GCTGCGGCGACTTCCCGGACCGCGCGGGCCTCCTCGTCGGAGACGACCGGGATCCCCGCGTTGATGACGCCGACGCCGAGCTCGGAGAGCGCGGTCGCGATCCGCAGCTTTTCGTCGGGGGAAAAATGAACTCCCGGCATCTGCTCCCCGTCCCGAAGGGTCTCGTCCCAGATCTCCAGCCGGGGATCGATGTGCCGGTCGCTGCGGGTCTCCGAATGATAGTTCTCGACCAGGCGCGGCTTCGCCATTCGGTCTTCCACGGGTGCAGGCGAATTAACCTTTGTCAAGGGAGTTTCGGGCTCTCTGGCCCCGGGACGGCGCTCGGAGGACTGACCGCTTAAATAGCGACCTGACCTCGAATAGCATACAAGTCGGCAACGACCTGTGCCTGGAGTATCTCAATGACCCCCGCGGCCGCGAATATCGCTCCTCTTGCAGAACAGTCCGGTCCCGGGGCCACCCGGCCGCCCCTCGAGCTCAACGACGTGAGCGTCATGATCGGGGGCCAGGGCGGTGACGGAACCCTGACCGTCTCCGACCTGCTCGGCCGCTACTTCCGCAAGCGAGGACTCTACGTCTACACCTCGCGCAACGTCCTCTCCCGTATCCGCGGGGGCCACGCCGACGCGTCGGTACGCGGTAGCCGCGACCCGCTCGCCGCGGTCAAGTCCCACGTCGACGTTCTCGTCGCGTTCGACAACGAGGCGGTCGAGATGGGCAAGGCCGAGCTCGCGCCGCACGGGTTCATCATCTACGACTCCACGACCTTCCACATCGCGGACCCCCACTCCGCCGGCTTCCCGTTCGCGACGATGGTCGGTGGGCCGCTCGGCCAACCGATCTTCAAGAATACCGCCGCGTACGGGGCGCTCTCGGTTCTCTTCGGTTTCGACCCCGTCGAGACCCGCGCGGTGATCGAGGAGCGGTTCAAGCGCCGCGGTGGCGAAGCGCTCGACAAGAACCTGAAGGCCCTCGAGATCGGCCGCAAGGCCGCGCTCGCGGCCCCGGGGGTCGAGAACCGATTCTCGCTCCAGAGTGGAGATGCCCTCGACATGATCCTCACGACCGGCAACCAGGCGGTCGCCTTGGGCTTCGTCGTGGGCGGTGGACGGTTCTTCGCCGGATACCCGATCACTCCCGCCACGGAGGTCATGGAGTATCTCCAGCGGTACCTGCCGCCGTTCGGCGGCGTCGTGCGTCAGGCCGAGGACGAGCTCGCCGCGATCAACATGATCATCGGGGCCTCCTACGCCGGGGCTCGGGTCATGACGTCGACGAGCGGTCCGGGTCTCTCGTTGATGACCGAAGGTATCGGGCACGCCTCGACCGCCGAGATCCCGATCGTCGTCGCGGACTGCCAGCGCGTCGGTCCCTCGACGGGCCAGCCGACCCGACACGAGCAATCCGACCTTTCGCACCTCGCCAATCTCGGTCATGGCGAGTATCCCCGATTCATTCTCGCTCCCGCCGACCCCGTCGACTGTTTCGACCTGACGGTCGACGCGCTCAACCTGGCGGAACGCTGGCGCCTCCCGGTGATTCTCCTTCTGGACCAAGCCCTCTGCCAGAACACGACCACCAGCGCGCGATTCGACCTCTCCCGGGTCCATGTCGACCGCGGCCGCCGACTCTCTCCCGAGGCGGTCGCCAAGCTCACGCAGTACAAGGTCTACGAGCACTCCGAGGACGGACGAAGCGCCTACGCTCCGCCCGGGACCCCCGGGATCTGGTCCGAGGTCACCGGGAACGAACACGACGAGTGGGGTCACGTCTCGGTGAACCCGACGAACCGCGGCCGGATGATGAAAAAGCGGATGGAGAAGATGGTGAACGCTCGCAGCGAGCTCCCCGCGTGCCGCCTCTTCGGTCCCGCGAACGCCAAGGTCGGCATCATCGGGTTCGGAAGCACGTCCGGCCCGATCCTGGAGGCCCAGAGCCTGCTCCATCACCGGGGCAAGCCGACCCGTTACCTGCAGGCGCGCACGGTCTACCCTGTTCCGGTCCACGAGATCGACCCCTTCCTGAAGGAGGTCGACGTCGCCTACGTGGTCGAGCACAACTACACCGGCCAGTTCGCCCGTCTGCTCCGCGAGACGATGCCGTGGCATCACGCGAAGCTTCGGTCGGTCCTCAAGTACGACGGGTTCACGTTCCGGGCGCCGCAGATCGTGGCCGCGATGAAGGAGGTGGCGTAGGATGGTGCAATCGGCGAAACCGGTCCAACCGATATGGTGCCCGGGATGCGGCGACTTCGGCGTCCTCGCCGCCGTGAAGCGGGCAGCGGCCGAGCTCAAGATCTCCACCCACGACCTCGTCCTCGTCGGCGGGATCGGGTGTTCCGGCTCGATCCACAACTTCCTCGAGATCAACGGGATCCACGCCCTTCACGGGCGCTTGCTCGCCCAGGCCGTTGGGGTCAAGCTCGCGAATCCTGCTCTCACGGTGGTCGCTGCGGGCGGCGACGGGGACGGCTACGCCATCGGGATGGGACACTTCATCCACGCGTTCAAGAAGAACGCCTCGATCCTCTACATCGTGATGAACAACGAGACCTACGGTCTCACGAAGGGTCAGGCCTCGCCGACGAGCCAGCTCGGGTTCGAGGGGAACGTCGAACCGCCGTTCCACTCCATCCTGACCGCGCTCTCGATCCCCGCACCGAACTTCATCGCGCGCACGTTCTCGGGGGACCCGAAGACGATGACCGCGATCCTCACCGAAGCGCTGCGGTTCAATCGGGAGGGCCGAGGGTTTGCGTTCGTCGAGGACCTTTCTCCGTGCGTGACGTACAACGACACCTACAAGCTCTGGCGCGAGAAGGTGCTCGATGTCTCGACCCTCGAGGGTTACGACCCCACCGACCGGAAGGCGATGTTCCGCCTCTGCCTCGAAACGACGGAGTCCGGACGGATCCCGATCGGGGTCATGCACCGGCCGAAGGTCCCCGGACGCGACGGCCTCGAGGTCAAGCTGGTGGGCGATGGACCCGGCCCCGTCGGCACGGACATCACGCTCGAGCCCAACTTGCCCGCCTACCAGAAGCTCCTGTCCGGACTCGCGTAGTCG
>DATJVA010000151.1:0-9154 GCA_035502015.1 Thermoplasmata archaeon
ACCGCGCCCTCGCGCTCACCGATCACCTCTCGATGGAGAACCCGAAACCGCTCCTCGACCGGCTGCACGAGGAGGCCAAAGCGTGGGAAGGCTCGGCGTTCACTCCGATCGTCGGCGTGGAGCTCACGAAGATCCCGCCGCACCGGATCGCGGACGTCGCTCGCGCCGCTCGGAAGGGAGGCGCGGAGATCGTGATCGTCCACGGGGAATCGATCGTGGAGAACGTCCCTGCCGGCACGAATCACGCGGCGATCGACTCGGGGGTCGTGGACGTCCTGGCCCATCCCGGGCTCATCGACCCGAGGGACGTAGAGCTCGCGAAGGCGCACTCGGTCGTGCTAGAGATCTCCGGTCGGCGGGGGCACAGCCTCACGAACGGGCACGTCGCCCGGCTCGCCCTTGAACTCGGTGCGGAGCTGGTGGTGGACTCGGACGCCCACGACCCGGAGCAGCTGATCCCGCTCGACCGTGCCCGGAGAATCGCCCTCGGAGCCGGCGTTCCCGAAACGCATCTCCAGCGGATCCTCTCGACCACCCCCACCGAGCTTGTGCGGCGGACCCACGGCGCCTAAACGGACCGCCGGTCCCTCCCTGCCTAGGTCCCGGCTATGGCAGGTGTCCGTGGCCGGCGCAGCAACGTCTAATTCGCCAGATTGAGTGCCGCTGAGGGATTCGCATGCTCGGGGAGCCGGCTCGCCACTATCGGTTCGAAGAGCTCAGCGACGGGGTCTACGCGGCGATCGCGCGGCCCGATGGATACGCGATCTGCAACTCCGGCCTCGTCGACCTCGGGGACGGGCGCCTCGTTTTCGACACCGGACTCACCCCCGACTCGGCCGTCGAACTGCGGGCGCAGGCGACCCGGATCCTCGGTGGGGCGCCGTCCGTCGCGGTGAGCAGTCACCGCCACCTCGACCACATCGTCGGGAACTCGGAGTTCGCCACCGCCCCCATCTGGGGGACGCGGCGGACCCGGGAGATCCTGCTCGAGACCAAGGACCGGCTCCTCGCGGAGGTCTCCCGCGAGTCCCTCGAGAAAGAGGTCTCCGAACTTGAGGGCCTCGAGGCGACGATGACCACCGACGACCAACGGTCGGACCTCGCGTTCAACCTCCTGCTCGACCGGGCGCTCCTTTCGTGCGCGGGTCGCATCACGATCGTGCCTCCCGACCACACGTTCGACACCCGACTACCCTTGCCGGGATCCCGGACGGCCGAGCTCGTGAGCCTCGGGAGCGGACACACCGAAGCCGACGCCTTCCTATTCCTGCCCGAGGAGAAGCTGCTCTTCGCGGGGGACCTCGTCGTATTGGGGGTGCAGCCGAGCCTCGGCTCGAGCGACCCGGAGCACTGGATCACCGTCCTTGACCAGCTGGAAGGGTTCGGGGCGGAGCGGATCGTCCCCGGCCACGGAGACGTGGCCACGGTCGAGGGAATCCGCGAGACCCGGGACTATCTCTCGGGCGTCCTCGAAGCGGCCCGCGCTCCGAGGGGCGCGCCGCTTCCCACGGAGATACGCCGGTGGGAGGGGTCGGTCACTCTCGAGTCGAACCTTGCGTACGCGAGAGCCTGGGTCGCCCGAGAGTCGGAAAGGGTTTCCCGGGCCGGGCCGCCGACGTGAGGGACCGGTCCGGCGATGCCGGGGCGCGTCGTGACCGATACCCGCTCACTCGCCCTCGGGTCACGCCCGTGGGTCGCTGACGTGCGGGCTCAGGACCACGCTTCCCGCGTTGCCGGCGCAGGCCGGTGACGATGCGGGAGCGCACCCGTGCTGGCTAACGGTCTTTGTGGTCGTGGTGCTCTCCATGTTCAACACCACGTACGCCACGGCCCCCACAGCTACCACGACCGCGACCATGATCAGCGCGGCCGAGGTGAGGCCAAGGCCCCGTCGGTCCAGTTTGCGTCGTGTCCGTCGGCTCTTCCAAACCTCGTTCATTGTGCTCAGACTCTCGCTCCTCCTCAGGGGTTCTAGGCGCCGGAAGTGCTGAAATAGGCTAGGACCCGGCGCTCCGGAACTGCGGATAAGCTCTAGCGAATCGGGACTTCTCGCCGCTTCGCCGGAGCCTCCGTCGAGCCCCGGACGCTTAGGACCTACGGAACGCTCGTCCGCTGTCGTGCGGTCATCCCCCGTCATCTAATAGCCCGAGGGCGGTGACGCCCGACAGGTACGCGATGCGCGTTCGGCGGCTGTTGGCCGGAGACGAGCTCGCAGTGGTTCACGCGGGGTACCTGTTCGATACCGGTATCCCGGACATCGCCGCTGTCCGCGCTTACCTCGCCGACACCCGGAACGTGTTCCTCATGGCGTTCGAAGGAAGCGAGGCCCTGGGCTTCCTTCGCGGCACGGAGCTCCTTCAGCTCACCACGCGTCGCAAGCAGATGTTCCTCTACGAGATCTCGGTCGACGAGGACTTCCGCCGGCACGGGATCGGCAAGGCGCTCATCACGACGTTGCTCCGAGACTGTCGGGAGCGCGGGTTCTCGGAGGTGTTCGTCTTCACCGACCCGGCGAACGAGGCGGCGGTCGGCCTGTATCGGTCGACCGGAGCTACTACGGAAACTCCCGCGGACCGAATGTACGTCTACCCGCTTCATTCTGGCCTTGAGCCCCCCGTGTGATCCGGCCCCACGGCACACGATCGAGTAGGAGACGGAGAGCAAGACCGACCGCCGTCGCCGGTGTCTAGGTTATACTCCAACCTGTGGCGAATGTCCGCTTCGTTCGGAGACCCGCCGCCGAGACCGCCCACCGGATGCACCGGGGAACCCGAGACTCTACTACAATTAGTACCGCGGGCGTCGAAATCTCGGAGGCGTTCCCATGCGCCGCAGGACCATGAAGCTCGACCGGAGGGGCGGGGTGGTTCTGGACCTGATCGTGGGATCCGCGCTCGTCCTCCTCGGCGCCTTCGCGCTCGCGTCGCTCGGGATCACGTTCCCCGAGATCCTCCGTGGCGCGAGCCGATTCTTCGGTCTCGGGTAGTCGAACGGCTCGCGAGCGCGGTCGTGACCCACGCGGAGCCCCGCGGGCGAGCAACCGTTATCCGGCACGGCCGGCCTCTGCCGGAACGATGACGCGCGTCTACCCGTTCGTCTGGCTGGACGTCTTCACGACCACGCCACTCGAAGGAAACCAGCTCGCCGTCTTCCCGGACGCCCGGGGGCTCTCCGACGACGAGATGCAGGCGATCGCGCGGGAGACCCATCTCTCCGAGACGACCTTTGTGTTCCCGGAGAGCGAGGCCACGGACCGGGAGCACGGGTTCCGGACCCGGATTTTCGCCGTCATGTTCGAGATGCCGTTCGCCGGGCACCCCACTCTCGGCACGGCGAACGTCCTTGCGGAGCGCCTCCACTGTAACGACGTGGCCCTCCGGCTGAAGGTCGGCCGCATCCCGGTCCACTTCACCGACAGGGACGGGCGACGATTCGGCGAGATGGTCCAGAACGACCCCGAGGTCGGTCAGACCCACGACCTCGCGGCGGTCGCGAAGGCGCTCAACGTGCGCGCCGAGGACCTCGACGCCAAGCGTCCGATCCAGACCGTCTCGACCGGTGTCCCGTTCGTGATCGTCCCGTTCCGTCGGGTGGCGGCCCTAGCAGGAGCCCGCCCGGTGTGGACATCCATGGACGATTACTTGGCCGGGACGGACGGGAAGTTCTTCTACCTCCTCTCGACCGAGACCGTCGACCCATCCGCCTCCGGCCATGCCCGCATGGTCTATTCGGGCGGGGAGGACCCGGCCACGGGCAGCGCTGCCGGACCTGCCGTCGCCTGGATGGTGCTCCACGGGCTCGCGAAACCGGGGGAATCGGTCCTGATCGAGCAGGGACTCGAGGTCCACCGCAAGAGCCACATCTACGGACGCGCCGACCTCCGTGAGGGCCGACCGGTCAACGTCCGGGTCGGCGGACACTGCGCTCCGTCGATCCAGGGCGAGCTGCGCCTGTAGTCCGCCCTCGGTCTTCTCGCCGCGGAAACCCTGAGGGGGCGCTGCCGGGTCCGCTCAGAGGTCGTGCAGGATCCGCTCGACCTCTTTGGCCGCGGCGTCGAGCTCCTTGGCGACGCGATTCGCGACCTTCTTGGCCGAACCGCTCGGGTCGCGGCCGGCGGCCTCCGCCTTCGACACGGCCCGCTTCGCAAGCTTCGCGCTAGCGCTCGCGAGATCCTTGGCTGCCCGGCGCGTCTTCTCGAGCGCGTCCTTCAACGATTCTTCGGGCATACTCTCAAACGTCGTCCGGTGCTTCGAGGAACCTAGGTCTATTTATGGAACAGTCCCGGGCTCCCGAGGTGTGAGGTTGTCGACTTAGGCAGCCGGGCTCGCTGTCGGCCCTCGCAAGGAGGGCTTTTAGTTCCGAGGCCAGATGGTTCCGTTGGCCGCGAGTCGGGTGGGCGGCGGTTGCACGTGCGAGGCGCGGATGATGGACCGAAGTCGTTCTCGGAGGAGGAAGGGCGGGTCGAGCTCTCCTCGGCGTCTAACGATGGCCCGCCGACTCGACCCCTCCTTCACCGGGTCGACCTCGGACGTGCCCGACCCCGCTCGTCTGGTCATCGCCACGCTCAATGTGCGCATGTCGACAGGAACGTGGACGATGAAGTTCACTCGTGCCCACCCCGGAGCACGGGTGGAGATCCTCAACCGGAGCGCCATCAACGGTGATCTGGGGGTCAGCGACTACTGGATCACCGGAGGGGTGCCCGGGGCCTGGACCCGGGAGATCCAGTCGTATCCGGACGTGAAGAAGGTCGATGCGCTCGCGGAGGTGGGCGGCGGCTCCCTCTACCGGGTCTCCGACCGCAATCCTCCGGTCGTGCACCTCTACCGGAAGCTGGGTCTCCCTCTCCAGTTCCCCATGCGAATGCAAGCCGGCTACATCCGGTGGGAGGTGGTCTCGCGCCAGGACGAATTCCGCGCCATCCTCGCGTACGCCCGGGAAGTCGACCCCAGGGTCGAGGTCGTCTCGATCCGGAACCGCCCTCTCCGCAGTCACCTGCCGATGCTGACCGAGACGCAGCAGGCGCTGCTCACGAGAGCGATGTCGGAGGGGTATTTTGCCGTCCCTCGCGGCATCACTCTCACCGAGCTCGCCCGACGGCTGAACCGCAGCAAATCGGCGATCTCCGAGTCGATCGCCACCATCGAGAAGAAGCTACTCGAGAGCGTGATGGGACCTCCCGAGGGCCCTGCCTAGGCCGCCGGGGGCGAAGCCCCGACGGTCCGAGCCGAGATATCACGCCGGCAGGCTGACCCGAGGATAGGGCGGGAGGGCAATGATGAGAGCGCCGGCGACGGACCCCAAGAGCGACCCGGCCCAGAACCCGCCCCCGAACCAGAGGTCGCCCGCGGCGAGCAGCACGATTAGCGTCCCGAAGTATGACCGGGCTCCCCCGTACGTTCGATAGAACACCGCGAGGAACATCACGCATAGCCCGACCGCCACCTCGGCGGCCCCCGCCGCCGGGAGACTCAACGACCCGAAGGGGAGGGGAACGGAGCTGACGAGGAGGTAGAAACCCTCGGCGATGAACAGAACGCCGGCGATTGCGGCGAGGACGATGGGCTCGCCCCGCCCCCGCCATTCCGTGACGAGACCGGGCATCTTCCCTCCTGCCTACTGTCCTCGAAGCGCGGGTCTTCCGTGTGGGGAGTTCGCCGTCGAGGGAATTCCAACGGCGGCATTAGCTCGTCTGCTCCCGCCCCCACCGCCGGCAGTGGGTCGACCGATCGCCGCGATGCTCCGGCGTCGACGTGTTCAGGGATGCCTTCCGTACTCCCAGTCGTCTCCCCAATAATCTCGGTTCTTCGGCCAATCGATATCGATGAGACAGAAGAGATTGCCATCCGGGTCCGCCAGCTCGATGAAATCGTGGCCCGGAGGCGGACGGTGATGGACGGTCGCGCCGAGGCCGATCAGCCGTTCCAATTCGCCCATGGGGTCGGTGACATAGAGGTCCAAATGGAGCCGGTATTCCTTCGGAGGACCCTCGTTGGAGAGGCTCATGTTCAGATTGGGGCCGACACCCTTCGGGTCCCGCAGCATGACTCCGTCCGGCCGGACCGGCCCTCGGGGAACGTAATGGAGCGCCTCGCTCCAGAATCGGATCATTTCGTCGAGCTTGGTGCAATCGATGACGATGGACCCGATCGTGATCCGCTTCGGGTTGTCGGTCGATGGGGTCGCGACATGCGGTGTCTCGCCGTTCATCCTCTCCTCGGGGAACCGCTCCCGTCGGTGCGCCGGCGGGTTCGGTGCAAGGGTTCCTGCACTCGCGGTTCGACTCCCCCAGCGTCGCCACCCTAAATTCTCATCGAGTCGGTACCGGAGCCGGTGAACGGTTCCGAAGCGGCCCCTACCAGCGAGCTCGTCATTCGAACGAGCCGTCGTTTCTCATGCCCCGCGACCAAGGTTTGGCCGCTCTTGTGCGACTCTCGGATTGAGGGGAGGGCGCGCCTGCTCTTCCATCTCGGAGTGCCCCAACCGCTTCAATGTCGCTTGCCCGAAGGTCGCGGTGAGGTGGGTGTCGAGCGGGAGTGCGTGTCAGACCGTGGAATCGTCCGTCAACGGATCCTCGACTGGCGCCCCGAAGAGCGACTGTCCTTCCGAATGGAGGAGACGAGCCTGCCGATCCGGGCCTTCGTTCGCGAGATGGTCGACACGATCGTGCTGGTCCCCTCGGGGTCGTCCCTTCAGGTCACTCGAACCACCACGGTCCGGGTGTCCGGCCGCTATCGGATCCTCCGGAAATGGCTCCTTCGCATCGGCATCAAGCAAGTGCATCGCTACGTCTTTCGCAGCTGGTTGCGCCTCGTGAGCTGACGACGACACTCCTCGAGCCTGTCGTTCATCGCGCGGGTGTATCCGACAGCGCGATTCGACTACACTCGGACCGATGGAGGTCGGCGTAGAACGGGCGGTGCGCTGTCATCGCCCTTGGGAGGGGCCGTCATCGGCGCGATGCAGCTCGCACCCACCAACCTATCTTCCCCACGCGCTAGAGAGCGAAGATGCCGGCCGAGGAGGAGTTTCTGGGACAGCTCCTGCGCACCGAGCTCACGTGGAACACTCCGCTTTCCGACGCCCACGCGGATCAGCTGCTCGGCCACCTCGAACTTCGGGCCGCCCGCCGGATCCTCGACCTCGGCTGCGGTCGGGGACGTCTGCTTCTGCAGGCGCTCGCCCGGGCGCCCAGTGCCCGCGGCATAGGGGTGGACCTGGACCGTTGGGAGCTCGAACAGGGTCGAACCGCGGCCAAGGAGAGCGGGCTCGAGGACCGCGTCACGTTCGTGGCCCACGACGCAGCGAAGTACGATGCGACCGCCGACCGAGTGTTGTGCATCGGCGCCTCTCACGCCTGGGGAGGCACCGATTCCGCCCTGACCCGGCTGCGACCGAAGACCTCCCCGAAGGGTCTCCTGCTGTTCGGCGACGGCTACTGGGTCCGACCCCCGCCAAAACGGTGGGCCGAAACGTTCGGGCCCCTGTCGGGCTCTCTCGAGGCGCTGCAAGCGGCGGCGGGGTCGAAGGGGTGGAGGGTGGTCCATTCGGACATCGCTGAGCAGGGAGAATGGGACCAATTCGAAGAAGCCTCTTACCGGGGGCTCGAGCGTTTCGCGAAGCGCGCTCCGGACCACCCCCTCTCGGGCGCCGCGCGAACGTACGCCGAGAAACGGCGCAAGGACTACTACAGCGGGTACCGCGGGCTGCTCGGGTTCGCCTACCTGATCCTCGGGTAATCGAACTCCTCGCCTCGGCGGACCCACCTCCCGCCGGAAGGGAATGGGTTCTGACCCTGTGCGCTACCGTTCCCCGAAGTACGCCTTCATCGGATTCCAGTAGAACTCGTACCACCCGTCGTCGACACCGTCCCGGAACTTATCGGGGATGCCTACGTGGTCCACGACCAACTTCGAGCCCTTGCCCTTCGCCTTCAACTCCAGCCGTAGCATCGAGTAGACGCCCTCGGGCCATTCGCTCGCACGCCAGGCTTGGACGATGCGCTTGCCGGGAATCAGCTCGACGTTCGTGCCCGAGATGTAGGTATCACCGGCGGTGAACTTCCCCCCCTCCTTGCGGCTCATCTTGGCCGCCTGGCCGGTGAATCGGGCATGCCGACGGCTGTCGAGATACGCGTCGTAGACCTCGCTCGGGCTCACGCTGAACTCCACTTCATGGTGCACGGGCTTGCACATGGTCCTATTCCTGGGGCCCCTTCGGGCGCAGGTGGCCCAAGGGTACCAAATATATTTAACCATTTAGTTTAATGTCCGGGGTCGAGGTCGTTCGGTGGCTCCGCGGCAGGGCTTATCGTCGGTCGAGCGTCAGCTCGACCTCTTGTTCCACGCGCTCTCGGACCAGACCCGCCGACGACTTCTCTCCCGGCTCACCGTGGGGCCCGCGAAGGTGACGGACCTCGCGAAGCCGTTCGAGATGAGCCTGCCCGCGGTGTCGAAGCACCTTCGCATCCTCGAAGAGGCCCGCCTCATCTCGCGCACAATCGATGGACGCGTCCATCGGCTCGCCCTCGCGGGGGCCCCGTTGCGCCAGGTCGAAGTGTGGCTCGACCCGTTCCGGTCCTTCTGGGAGACGAGCCTCTCCGGTCTTCGGCAGGACCTGGAGACTCACCCTTCACGTCGTGTCGGCCGTCGTCATTAGCGGCGTTGGGAGGGCGCCGGGACACGTTCGAGGCTCACGGCTCGTGCGCTCGGATTAAGGTCGAGGGACCCCTCCAAGAGGTCGGAGGTGGACCGCTCGATGACCGAAACCAAGGGTTACCGCGGCATGGCGATGGAGGGGGCCATCGCGCGCTGGTACGCCCGGACCCGCGGTTCGGAAAGCCAGCTGGCCGATTGGAGTCGACAGGCGCTCCAAGTGACGCAGGGACTGCCCGACGGGGCGGACGTCCTCGAAGTGGCTCCCGGTCCGGGCTACTTTTCGATCGAGATGGCCCGCCTCGGCCGTGTCCACGTAACGGGACTGGACATCAGCCACACTTTCGTGGAGATCGCCCGCGCGAACGCCCAGCGAGCCGGCCTGCCGGTGGCGTTCTCCGAAGGTGACGCCTCCCGAATGCCGTTCCCCGAAGGTTCCTTCGACTTCGTGATCTGCCAGGCCGCCTTCAAGAACTTCAGCCGGCCGCAAGCGGCGGTGG
>DATJVA010000152.1:0-5493 GCA_035502015.1 Thermoplasmata archaeon
TACAACCCGTTCGGAATCGCGCCTCTCGGCCAAGTGACCCTCGTGATCCCCACGAGCGCCCTCCTGCGGCTCAACATCCTCACGGCGGTGTACGCGGTTCACCTCGCCTAGAGAGGAGCGTGCGGCGCGGGGGACGCGGTAGGTCCCGGGGCCGGCCCTACTTGCGAATCGGGAGACGCTGTCCCCTCAGCCACGCCTTCGCGCCGACCAGGGTCCCCCAGGTCCGATGCGGGACCATGGTGGGTCCCGGCGGGCCGGTCACGGACCAGGCCGCCCGGGCCTGGGCCGCGACCCGGTGGTCGACCTCCGCGATCGCGCGGCGGCCTTCCGCCCGGATGATGCGGAACCGAACGGTCGGGGCACCCACCGCGGCGAGGCGTCCGGAGAGCAGTACCTCCCAGTCGCGTGGGGAAAGGGAAGGAAAGAGTTCCCCCGCCACCTCGATGCCGAGGTAACGGGGCCGCCGGGCGGGCGGCTTACCGGACGAGGTCGATGACTTCCTCGGACTCACCGGCCGCGTAGCCTCCCTTCTGTCCGAGGAGGCTCTGGGCGCGGACGCCGGTGATGATGAGGAGCACCTTGATGGTGTTCTCCATCTCGGGGGAGTTCTCGACCGAGCAGCCCCAGATGATCCGAGCGCGCTTCGAGATCTTCCCGCCGACCAGGGCCGCGGCCTTCTCGGCCTCGCTGACCGTCATGGTCGGTCCGCCGATGACGCGGACGAGCGCTCCGGTCGCATCCTTCAGCTCGACCGAGCCGAGGAGCGGTGAGGTGAGCGCCTCGGTGACCGCCTCGGTGACCCGGTCGGTCGCGCTCTCGCTCTCGCCGAGCCCGATGAGCGCGACGCCGCCGTCCTTCATGACCGTCAGGATGTCGGCGTAGTCGAGGTTCACGAGGCCGGGCTTCGTCACGATCTCGGTGATGCCCTTGATCGCGGTCATCAGAACCGCGTCCGCGAGCTTGAACGCGGAGTCGAGGGGCATCCGGGGGACGAGCTCGAGGAGCTTGTCGTTCTGGATGACGATGGTGGTGTCGCAGACGCGGCGCAGGCGCTCGAGCCCGTCGCGGGCCTGCTCCATGCGCGCGGTCCCCTCGCCGGCGAACGGGAGGGTCACGACGCCCATCGTGAGGGCGCCGGCTTCCTTCGCGAGTCGTGCGACGAGGTGCGCGGAGCCGGTCCCGGTCCCGCCGCCCATTCCCGCCGTGACGAAGACGATGTGCGCGCCCGTGACGAACTGACGCAGCTCCTCCTCGTTCTCGCGGGCTGCTTCCTCGCCGATCTCGGGCCGGGCGCCGGCGCCGAGGCCCTTCGTGGTCCGGCGGCCGATGAGGATCTTGCGTCCCGAGTGGATCGTCAAAAGGTGTTTCGCATCCGTGTTGATGGCGCACATCTCCGCGCCCTGGATGCCTTCCTCGACACAGCGGTTGATCGTGTTGGAGCCGCCACCGCCGCATCCGACGATCCGGATGTTGACCTTCAGGGTCTCCGCCAGCTTCGCCAGCTCGGCATCGTCCTGGCTGCCGTAGACCGGCGCGGTCGGCTTCTTCTCTTCGACCAGGGTCTGGTTCTCCTGGTGTTTCGCGATCGCTTCCTGGATGATGGACTTCATCGTTTTATCTCCGCTGCGTTTGTCGGACGAGCGTCATACGCTCGGCAGAGGAACTCGGGAGAACCGTACATAAACGTTTGCGTAGAGCGGAAGTTGTCGAGAGGAATCTACGGCCGGCGGGCGCCGACACGAACCCGTGAGCGCCGCGGCTGCTCGCCGATCCTCGATTTCGTTCCGGGCGTGAGCGATGCGACGACGGAAGAGACAAGGCCCCCTCCCCTCGGTGCGAAATCACGAGTTCGGCCGGCCGAGATCATCGTCCGCGCTCGTCCACAGGGTGGCGTACATCTCGAGGTCCTCCGGGGGAATCTCTACAGGGGAAATCACGGCGAGAAGTACCCCGGTCACGCCCGCGAGCAGCAGGAGCGCAACGCTCGCGGGCATCCACAGGAGCGTGGAAAGGAAGGAGGACGTCGCGTGATGGAGGGTGGCCACGTAGCCGGGCCCGATCACGGACGGCGCGTAGGTACCGAAGATCGCGTCGAGACTGGGAATGTACACTCCGGTCTCTTGCGCCCCGTCCCCGTAGTCCGCCATCACGGTGGACATTGACAGCGTCGTCAGGTTGACCGCGAAGAGCCCGGTGGTGGCGACGAGGTACGCGTCCCCATGTGCCGGGTCGAGGAGGACCTGGTTCACGTCGTTCGGCTCGGCGCAGATGTTGTAGACACAGTTCGGGATGGGTAGCGTCTCCTCCCGGGCGTACGTCGCGGCGTTGAACACCTCGACGGACGAGGTGGCGGTGTTGATGTCGCTGGTGCTGACGAAGAGTTGGTTCGTCGCAGCGTCCGCGGTCAGGGAGTCGGCTGGCCCCGCGAGGGGGATGACCTGCTCGGTGGCCCCGCTTTCGGGGTTCACGGCGAGGAGGTCATCCGAGGAGGAGGGCATCAGAAGCGCGTTCGTGGCAGGGTCATAGCTGAGTCCGTACGAGCTCGAGAGCCACTCCCCCGCCGGGATGCTGGCCCCCTCGACGGGGATGATTCCGACGATGGTGTTGTTCACGGGGTCCACGGAAACGAGGTCGTTCTGGGCGGTCCCCCAGTAGATCAGTCCGTCCGTCGGGTCGTAGGCCATGGAGTTTCCGTAGAGGTTAAGCAGCGGCGTCATCGACGCAACGACCGACTGCGTCTGGACATCGATGGCGAGCAGCGTGACGGTACTGTTCCAGCACGGGACATAGACGTCCACTCCGATGCCGGGATAGAATGGGACTAGGGGGCTACAGTTGAGCCGTGCCGGCGCGGTGAGCTCGAGCGTGCTCGTGCTGAACTCGAGGGTGGCGTTGATGCCGCCCCACTGTCCCCCGAGCTCGAACGAAGTGATCTCCGTCAGCAGCACGAGCTGCGCGGAGGGAACGTAGGCGAGCCCCGCCGGGGCCATGCAGTACCCCGTGTCAGGGGGGCAGAAAGTGTCCCAGTAGGCTTGTCCGCTCACTCTCTGAACCGCGCCCATCTTGGCGAGACCGGCGCCGACTTCCCAATCGGTCGACGTCGGGGTGGGGCCGGGGGAGGCGAACGACCCGATCGACGAGAACGCCAGCAACAGGACAACGAGCCCAACGACCACGCCCCCGATGCTGAGTGCGGCGAGCCTTCGTGGACGGAAGGGGCCAGTCATCGCCGACCTCTAGTCCTCACTGCCTTCCGAGTAATAACCCAGAGGCGACCGCACCGCCCGGGTCGAGGAATCGGGTCGGGCCCCTGCAGCAAGGGTCGAGCCGGTTCGACCGTCCCATTATCCGACAACGGCGCTTCCTCAAGCCGGGAGAGGGTGGGGATGAGTGCCCCAGCGTCGACCGCGGTCCCGCCCGAGTTCTCGGCTTCGCCGGAATCCCGGAGTGGTCCGGCACCGGCGATCTCCGTGCGTCGTCTCGTGAAGAAGTTCGGGGAGGTCACGGCCCTCGACCAGGTCACGCTCGAAGTGCCGCCTGGCCAGGTCCTGGGGCTCTTGGGCCCGAACGGGGCCGGCAAGACCACCCTGATCCGGATTCTGCTCGGACTCACCCGATCCACGTCGGGGGAGGCGTATCTCCTCGGCGAGCCGGCGGGCGCGCGCGGGGTGCGCACGCGGGTCGGCTACATGCCGCAGGACCTCGCGGTCTACCTCGACCTCTCGGTCGAGGAGAACGTCACTCTCTTCGGTCGCCTTTACGGGATATCCGGCTCCCGCCTTCGCTCCCGCTCGCAGGAGGTTCTCGAGCGGGTGCACCTTGCGGACCGGTCCCGAAGCATCGTCGCCGAGCTTTCCGGCGGCATGCGCCGTCGCGTCTCCCTCGCCGCGGCGCTGGTCGCCGACCCCGACCTCCTCCTGCTCGACGAGCCGACCGTCGGGGTGGACCCCGAGCTCCGCGCGGAGTTCTGGGAGTTCTTCCACCGGCTCACCCGGGCGGGTAAGACGGTCGTGCTCACGACCCACTACCTCGAGGAAGCCAACCGGGCCGACCGAGTGGTCTTCCTCCACGCGGGCCGGGTGCTCGCGACCGGTACCCCCTCCGACCTGAAGGCCACGACCGGGACCGAGAACCTCGAGGACGCGTTCCTCCGAATCGTGCGAGCGCGAGGAGGGACCTGATGGCCCTGCTCCGGGTCCTGGCCGTGGCCCGGAAAGCGCTCGGCCAGCTCGCGCACGACCGACGGACGGTCGCGTTCGTCCTGATCGTCCCGCTGGTCCTGATCCTCGTCTTCGGCTACGGGTTCGGAGGACAACCAAGCCACATCGCGGCGGTGGTCCTCAACCAGGACCGTGGCCCGGCCGGGGGGGCATTCCTTTCCTCCCTCCCGAGCGGGGTCCTCGACCTGCGCACGGTCGACTCGAGCTCGAGCGCGTACTCCGCCGTGAACTCCGGCTCGGCGTGGGCCGCGATCCTCATCGGACCCAACTTCACCGCGATGGCCCGGTCCGGGACCGTCACTCTGACGCTCTACCTCGACGGGACATCCCCGACGATCACCGCGGCCGTCCTGAGCGCCGTGCAATCCGCGCTCCAGAGCGCCTTCGGCGCGAACGGTTCGAGCGGCGCCGTCCGGATCACCTCGCAGTACGTCTACGGGTCGGCCACGACGCCGTTCATCGACACGATCGCCCCGGGGATCATGGCGCTCGCGATCCTGTTCATCACCACGGTGCTCTCGATCATCGTCCTCGTTCGGGAGCGCTCGGTCGGTCTTCTCGAGCGCTTGTTCGCCTCGCCGCTACGCCCCTCCGAGTTCGTCGCGGGACACGCGCTCAGCCTCACCGTGGTCGCGCTCGCGCAGGTGGCGGTCCTGTTCGGGTCGGCGCTGCTGATCTTCCACGCGACGTTCACCGGGAACCTCCTGTTCGCCTACGGGGTCCTCCTCCTGTTCGGTGTCGGCAACCTGGGGCTCGGGATGCTCCTCTCCGCCGCGGCGCGCAGCGAGTTCCAAGCGATCCAGTTCATCCCGCTCCTCTTGATCCCGCAGATCCTGTTCGCCGGCGCACTGTTCCCGCTCGAGGCGATCCCGGTCGCCTTCCGGCCGATCTCGGACATCCTTCCGCTCACGTACGCGGCCCGGGCGGTCCAGGATATCCTGCTCCGGGGCTGGGGCGTCGGCGCGGTCGCGCTCGACCTGGTCGCCCTCGGGATCTACGCCGCGCTGATGCTCGGCGGGGCGATCGCGCTCGTCCGCCGGCAGGCCTGAACCGGGGAAGTAGCTCGGCCGTGAGCTTTATCGGTGGCGCACGGGTCGCGCGGCGGTCATCATGCCGCGCGTCCGTCGGCCCGACCGGCGAAAGGGGTACCGCTCCCCCGCCGGTCGCCATATCCGACACAACCGGGCGGTCTGGGACCGGGCGAGCGCGTGGTACGAACGCCGTTGCGCCGAAGTGCTCGGAGGATCGCACGCGACCTCTTGGGGCATTTTCC
>DATJVA010000153.1:0-23086 GCA_035502015.1 Thermoplasmata archaeon
AGCGCACGACCGACTCGTTGGCGGCACCCGATGGGGTCAACACGATCGGCATTGACCAGGGTAGACCACTTGGCAGTACCCCCTTCGTCGAGATCGATGCGACCGTCTCGGAATCCTGGAAACCTTCGAGAGGACTGTACGCACCGATCCCGATCTTCTCGGCATCGTAGACCTGGTCGACGAACGGGGCGACGCACGGGAGTTCGCCGTGCTCGGCCTCTCGTCGTTCGAGCTCGCGACCCGGACGGAGCCGGTCGACCAGCCGACCGCCGTGAGCTTGGGGGATCATGGAACGCAATTCGAGGGAGCTCCCGGTCTATTAGAACGTGCTCTCGCGGTTGGGTATGAAGGCCCAGAGCGGGAAAGGCGCGAGCCGCCTCCACGGCGACTATCCGTTAGTTAGGGTGTTGGGGCCAGCCGAGCCGGTCGAGCTCGGCCAGGACGAACTTGGCCGACTCGAGGGGGGTGCACCCGACCGTGTCCACCCGGATCTCCGGGTGATCGGGGACTTCGTACGGGTCGTCGACTCCAGTCATTTCCTTGATCTGCCCCTGTCGAGCCTTCTTGTAGAGCCCTTTGACGTCCCTCTGCTCACAAACCTCGATGGGCGTCGTGACGTAGACCTCCACGAACCGGCCGATCTCCTTGCGCGCCCGAGCCCGGGAGGTGGCGTACGGGGAGATCAGGGCCACGATGGGAATCGCGTCGTTGCGCGCCAGCACTTTCGCAACGAACGTCACCCGGCCGGCATGAGCCTCCCGCGCGACCCGGTCGAACCCTAGGTCCGAGCTGAGTCCCTTTCGGACCTCGTCCCCGTCGAGGAGCTCAACGTTCCAGCCCCGTTCGCGGAGGAGGGGAATGAGCGCCAGGGCGATCGAAGTCTTCCCGGAAGAGGGAAGACCCGTGAACCAGAGACAGAAACCCTTGTTCGTCATGTGGTCCGACCGGTCGCTGACGGTTCCGCCTTAAGACACTATGCGGCGAAACTTCCTCAAAGGAACGCGGGTATCGGCTTTCCCTGAACGTTCGGCGGTATCGGCAGCCCGAAGTGCGAGAGGAGGGTAGGGCCGATGTCGATCAGCTCCCGTTCCGGCCCGTGGCCGTTCCGCCCGTTCGCCGGCTCGACTACGACGTAAATGCCGTCAAAGGAGTGGACGGCGTCGTCCGGGCCGGTGTCGTTCTCCTGGATGAAGAGCGACTGGTAGCCGAGCGTTCCGGCCGAACGCCATGCCACATCCCCGAAGTACGCCATCATATCGGGAGCATCGCCGTTCACCTGACGATAGATCGCTTTCGGGACCTTCACATCGGCTTCCAGCGGCTTTCCGTCGGGTCGTTGCACCTTACCGAGCTCCTGAGTGAGCCTCTCCGTGAACCCCGGGACCTCGGTCGCCGTTAGGCATCCTTGAGGCTCTCGGCCCTTCACGTTGAGGAAGATTCGTGCGTAGTAGCCGCCCGCGCCCCACGCGCGGGTCTTCGGCCAATCGACCGCCGCCTTCTCGAGAGGGGTGCCCGGGGCCGGAGGCGGGCCCTTGAGCGTCAGGTAGCCTCGCGAGATCAGCCACTCATTGATGCAAAAGCACCCTTGCATCGCCTGGCTTCCGTGGTCGGACAGGAAGACAACCTTGACGTCCTTCGGAACGAGGTCGAGAAGCCGACCGATCTCCTCGTCCAGCATCGAGTAATAACTCTCGGCAAGCCCCCGGAGAACCGGATTCTCCTCGTAGCGTGGATGGCTCGGGTCGAAGAACTTCCAGAACGCGTGGTGGATGCGGTCCGGGCCGATCTCGTGCATCGCGAACAGGTCCCACGGTTCCTTCGCCCAGAGGTGCCGCGCCGCCGCGAAGTGGCGACGCGTCATGTCGATGACCTCTTGGCCGACCCGCTCGCGGTCCCCGGCGCGGAACAGGACGTCGAACGGGTAGCCGCCCGTGACCTTCTCAAGCTCGGGCCTCAAGGAGGCGGGTGTCACGTAATCGGCCGCTCCGTCCGGGGTGAGAAAGTCCGAGACATACACGCCATTCACCCGGGGGGGTGGGTAACCCGGCGGCATCCCGATCACGCAGACCCGCCGTCCGGCGCGCGACAGGAGGTCCCAGACGCGGGGCTGCAGAATGGTCGTCGAGGACGGGACGTACTGATCGAAATAGCTCCCGGGGCGCCGGTGGCGGAATCCGTAGACCCCGAGAGTGCCCGGGTCGATACCCGAGAACATCACGGCCCACGCGGGGACGGTGATCGGAGGGTCAACGCTTCGAAGGGTCCCGTAGGAGGAGCGGCTCAATAGCTCCCGCATGCGTGGCATCTGCGGAAGAAACTTTTCGAACAGGATCCACGGGGAAGCCGAATCAAGACCGAGCGCGAGCACCCGGGGACGTGCGTTCGACACGTTCGGATTCACACGGGTTCCCTCATAACGGTGACTCCGGCGGGTTCCATTGGCGTGCACCTTTCGGCTCGGATGGAGGTCCGGTATGCCGCATGGTCTCCGTTAGCTTCCGTCGTGGATCGGACTTGGCTCCTCGAGATACCAGGTCACCGCCGCACCTCGCCCACTCACGGACCCGGAGTGCAGGGAGGCAGAGCCGGAAGCCTGCGCACACGACGCACGCGTTAAGTAGAACATATGCATATGCATATTCATGCCTTCTCGGAACATCGCCGTGCAGGAGACCGTGTACGAGGCCCTGATGAAGGAAAAGCGGCCGGGGGAGAGCTTTACTTCGGTCCTCCGGCGGCTCCTGGACCAACGGGGTGGGGTTGAGGAACTCTCGGGGGCGTGGGGCACCGGGCGAAGACAGTCCCGCGACCGACTGAGGAGCCTGCGAGCGTCGAAGCAAGGGGGACGCCGATGAAAGCCCTGGACACCTCGGTCCTCCTCGCGCTTCTCGAGGGCGATCAGTCGGCGCGCGAGCTTGTTCGAAAGCTGCGGGACGTGGAGATCGTTACCACCGAGGCGAACTTTCTCGAGCTGGCGTACGTCGCCGCCCGTGGGTCGGCCCGAATTCGAGGTCGGCGCCGGGAGGCGTTGGGCCGTCTGCGGCGAAAGCTCACCGTGCTTTCGATCGACCCGAGGGCCGTCGCCGAGGCCGAAGGGCGTGTTCTTCGCGGGGATGCACCGTCGTCCCCCTTGGTGTCGGGCATGTTGGGCGCTTTCGAGGCGGCCGGGTGCGACGAGCTGTTTACGTCTGACCCCCAGGACTGTCGCGGTCGATGGCGCTTCCGAGTGACACGGTTCACCCGACGTGCATCTAAGTAACGTAATATTCGATATTCCATTTCTCACTAACACAGAATAGGCAAGAGACCGCGGATCGGCTCTCGAGGACGTCGAAAAGGGGCTCCGGAACGATTCTGGGGCTCAGACGTGTCAAGTAGGCCACTTCAGCCCCGGAGAGCCATTCTTCGTATACTGGGTGTCGAAGTATCTGTAATAACGGTTACTACATTCCTAATTCTTGTGCTAGCGTGATGAATGTGGACCTGGCGTTGACGCCTCCGCCCCACCTCTCGAGAGGGCGGCGTATAACACGAGTTATACAGCGAGCCGAAAGGGGAAACCTGCCCTCTGCCACCCGCTTCGCCAGCTGGGCAAGGAACGGCACTATTGGGCAGCGTTCGGTGGTGGTTGGTGAGAGGCGCCGGTCGATCTTGACCTCTCCTCGCCGACCCCCTTCTCGCGCGTGTACAATCGGCTGGAAATGGACGCGAGGACCGCGCCGCAAACGAGGAGCGTGAGCCCCACGGGGCCCGACGTGTGGGACAATCCACTGACGAGCATCAGGGCCAGTCCCGAGAAGATCAGGAGGGCGGCAGCGACGGCATACCCGTTGCTACGTTTCACGTGCCGTCGAATGAGACGCGCGGCAAAAGACTGTCGGAAAGAGGTCAGGTGACACGCGCCGGTTCTCCCCAGACTCCAGGGCGCGCAAAGGCCGTGCTCCCCGCTAGCATCGCCGGAAGATTGACACACTAGCTCCCAGGATCCCGATAGCCCCCCGCCCAGATCGAGGTCCAGGGTTTCCTGAATACAAACCATGGGTCCGAGGAGTCTGTAACGGATTATACACTACTCGACACATGATATATTGATACTAACATGCTCAAGACATCCATCGCTCTTGCTCTCCCCAATGTAGGGTCTCTGCGGCTGGCCCGAGACTCCGATCCTACATGGTCACTTCCTCAGGTCCCTGACCTAGCGGAGTCGATCTCCTGATGGACTCAGCATATGCATATGCATATGTTCACCTGGCCTAGTCTCGAAGGGCCGCCGAGCCATCTTGACGCGTTCGGGACCGTCCACGGCCCTGAGTGGGGATTGACCTCGAACCGCCGAGAAGGGAGGGTTCCTGTGGAGAGGGAGGCCAGTGGTCGAACTGTGGTTCAAACGCTTGCCAAGACCTGCAAGGCTGGACGATTGGGAGCTCGCGCTCAAGAGCGCAAACGCAAACGTCGATTTGAGGTGCCAAGTTTTCGCCGAATTCGTACTGTCCGAGTCCAAGGGCTTTTAGCGAGGGTCGCGCTCGGAGAGTGCAAGGGCTCCAGAGTCCAGGGTGTTCGACGACTATGATGGCAGCAAACGGAAAGAAGATCTGGATGGACGGTCGCCTCGTCGACTTCGCGGACGCGAACGTTCACGTCTTGACCCATACCCTTCACTACGGGGTCGGGGTTTTTGAGGGGATTCGTGCGTACCCGACCGTCGACGGCGGTGGAGCGGTCTTCCGACTGCGGGAGCACGTTGACCGCCTGATCACTTCAGCCCGCTTCTACCACATGCCCATTCCCTACACAGCCGACGAGATCGGAAAGGCGATCCTGGAAACGCAGGCTGCGAACGGCATCCTTCCTTCCTACATCCGGCCGCTGGTCTACCGCGGCGAGCCCGCGCTCGGCGTGAAGAACCTCAAGGGGAAGGTGTCGCTGGCCATCGCGGCGATCCCGGCGAAGAAGTACCTCGGGGAGAGTTCCGATTCGGGAGTTCGTGCGAAGATCTCGCCGTTCCGTAAGCCGTCCTCCGAGGGCCTTCCATCCTTTGCCAAGGCGACCGGGAACTATGCGAACAGCTACCTCGCGGGAGCCGACGCCGCGAAGGACGGGTACGAGGAGGCGGTCCTTCTCGACACGCGCGGGTTCGTTGCCGAGGGCACCGGCGAGAACATCTTCGTGGTCCGGGGAGGAACGGTCTACACTCCCGGTCTCGAGTCGGATATCCTGCTCGGCATCACGCGCGACTCGGTGATCCGGATCGCGACCGACTTGGGACACCCGGTCGTTCAGAAGCTGATCTCTGTCAACGAGCTCATCTCGGCGGACGAGGCGTTCTTTTCGGGCACCTATGCTGAGATCGCACCGATCAAGGAGGTCGGCCACTATGCGATCGGGAGCAAGGTTCCCGGGCCGGTCACGCGTGCGATCATGGACGTCTACTTCCGCGCGATCCGTGGAGAAGTCCCGGCGTACCGGGAGTGGTTAACGCCGATCCCGCCGCTGCCCCGGGTCGAAGTACCCCCGGTCAGCCGGCGGTAGGAACGCCCCGGGTTCGGCGGCCTACTCTTCGTCTTCCGCCGGCGCGGGCGGCGCCGGCGCCGTGTGGTGGCACGAGTGGCTATGCGGGTCAGGCCGCCAGACCAGCTCGATGCGGAGTCCCTCGGGCCCCCTCAGGAACAACGACCGGGAGTCCTCTCGCTCCTTTTCTCCGGTGATAACTACCCGGGCGCGTCCCACGCGGCTCCGAAGTCCCGTCCACTCCGCGACGCGCAACGCGATGTGATCGATTCCGCCCAACGTCTCGCCGTCCTTGGCGTCTCGGAGACCGAGGACCTGGTCCCCGAAGAGAAGGAACGTGTGGTCGGTGCCCTCCCCGACGACATCCATCCCGAGCTGCTCGACGAAGAATCGCTTCGCCTTGGCCCGGTCGCGGACCTTGACATCGACGTGGTCGAACCCGAGAAGACCGAATTCGCGGGGTGCGGGATGGTTCGGCACGACCGCCCGACACCCTCCCCCTCTATATCCGCTGGGGTCCCGGCAGCGTCCGGAGTCCGGCGCGAACCCGAGGTTCAGCACCTCCACGGTACGGTTATGGGTGAGGATTCCATCGATCACCGGACGGATGGGCGAGCTATCGGACGCGGAAGGGGACCTCTACCACACGATCGCTCGCATGGCCCAGCGGACCCCCTTCGTCGAAATGCTCGCCGAAGCCGGCACTGGTCTTTCGGTCCACTTCAACGGCAAGATCACCACCTTTCAGACGCCCCCGCGAATTCGGGGGGCCGTCTTTCGGGCCTGGACCGGCGGCGGCTGGAGCGAGGTCTCGGTCTCGGGCCTTGACCCGATCACCCTCCGCTTCGCGGAGGGTGCGATCGAGCGAGTCCTCCTGCACCGGCCACCCCGGGACAATCCTCCGGGGGTCTCTTCGACGGCGAGGCTCGAGAAGGTCACTCCGACCGCCCGACCGATCCGGGACATGGATGAGGCGGAAATGGGAACGTTCGCCCGGGACGCCTTTGGATGGTCGGCGGACGTTCCGGACATCCACGAGACCGAGGTCCAGGTGAGCTGGAGAGAGGACGAGCGGCTGTATCTCAACTCCGCGGCCGCCCGGTGCTCTCAGGCGATATGCCGGGTTCGTGGCTCGATCGTCCAGGTCGCGATGGAGAACGGGCGGGCAGAGTCGGACCGGGTCATCCACGGAGGCACGGGCGGACGAGAGGTGCTCGAGGGCCTTACGCCGACGCTCGCCCGCAAGGCCGCGGACGGAGCCCGTGCGCTGCTTCGGGCCAAGGCCCCTCCCCACGGTCGCCACAACGTCCTGCTCTCCCCGAGCGTAACCGGTTACTTCGCCCACGAGTCGTTCGGTCACGGCGCGGAGGCCGACCAGTTCGTTCGGGACCGTTCCTATCTTCGTCCTCTTCTGGGGAGCGTGGTCGGCCCGGAGATGCTCACGATCGTCGACAACGGCGCGTACCCGGGCGCGTGGAGCGAGATCTACTGTGACGACGAGGGCCATCCGGCTCAGCGCACGGTGCTCGTCGACCACGGTCGGTTCACCGGCGCGCTCCACGACCGTGTGACCGCCGCGGCGCTCGGCGCGACTCCGACCGGGAACACCCGGCGTTCCGACGTCTTCAGCCGGGCCTTCGTCCGGATGACCAACACTTACATCGAACCTGGGGAGAGCACTTTTGAGGAGCTCGTCCGGGAAGCTCACGATGGTGTCCTGCTCGAGTCCGGTATCGGCGGGATCGAGGACCCGCAGGGCGGCCAAGTGCAGATCAAGGCCCGTATGGGCCATCGGATCGAGAACGGGAAGGTCACCGACCTCGTCAGCTCGATGGCGCTTTCGGGGAGGGTCCTTGAATTCCTCAGGTCGATCCGTGGCCTGAGCGGTAAGGGAGACTTCCAGCTCGACACGGGGAGCTGTGGCAAGGGCCGCACCGACTTCCTTCCGAACTCGGCCGGTGGGCCGTACCTGCTCGCTTCCGCCGTGGTGGGTCAAGCATGAGCAGCCCCCGGGCCAGCGACGCCGCGGCATTCCGGGTCGCGGACCTCCTGGCCGGAAAGGAACCGTGGGAGGTCTTCGGAGAACGGATCCGTCGCTACGAGATCCATCTCAACGGGTCCGAGGTCGAGATCACCCGGGGCCCCGTTGCGCTCGAGGGATACGACATCCGCCTGTTCCGCCCGCGCGAGGACGGAATGGGGGTGGGGAACCAGTCGTCGAACGACTTCTCGCCTGAGGGGATTCACGCCACCCTCCAGGACGCCGAGCGTTCGGCTCGGTACGCCTCGTTCCCGACCGCCCGGCTGGACCTTCCTTCGGGTCGAGGCGCTACGGGGGGCATCGTGGAAGTGCTGGACAGGGGTCTGTGGGAGTATCCGATGGACTCCCTGGAGAACTACGTGGCGACCCTCCGACAAGCGTTCGAAGGGCGCTCTGGGGTCGCGCTCAGTTTCGGCTCGGTGCGGGCGACGCTGGTCGAGACCTCGATCTGCAACTCGTCGGGCCTGCGCACGGGCTACGGCCACACGACCGTGGACATCGAGATGGGAGTGAAAGCTTCAGGGGGCCCGGAGGGGCCCGCCCCGGGAGAGTTTTGGCTGAATGACTCGGATCGTCGGCTTCGCCCCGGTGAGCTCGGCCAGCGGGTCGACGAATGGTGTCGATTCGCCGAAGACGTCCGACGGGGCCGGCCTCCCCCCACCGGGGAGATGGCGGTCGTGATGCCGGCATCGGTTCTCGCCGGGATTCTTCCGCTGGTCTACGCCGGCCGTCTCACTGGTACCGCGCGCCTCCGGGGGGTCCCGGTGAAACCGGGAATGAAGCTCGCGGCAGAGCACGTTACCGTTCACGACGATGGCCGGCTCGCATGGGCGCCGATGTCCTCGCCGGTTGACGACGAAGGGGCCCCGCAGCGCCGCCGGCTGCTCGTCGACCGTGGGGTCGTCTCGGAACTCCTCTACGACTCACTTCACGCAGGGGCGTTCGATACCCACACCACTGGAAGCGGGTTCCGGGAGAGTTCATCCGGGTTCCGGACCTGGTACCGATTCATGCAACCCGTCACCGTGTCCCCCTCCACCCTAACTCTCGCCCCGGGGGGCGGCGGGACGGACGCGGAGATCGTCGAGGCGGCTCACGAAGGGATCTGGATCCAGGAGATCGGGTGGTCTTCCCCTGACCCAGTATCGGGTGCGTTTGGCGGGGAGATCCGACTCGGCTACCGCATCGAGAACGGGGTCCTGACCGAACCGATCCGGGGCGGGACGGTCGGTGGGATTGCTCTCGCGTCCGAAGGCGCCTCATCCCTCATGACCCGCATCCAGGCGATCGGCTCCAAGAGCGCGTTCTTCGACTCGGTATCCTCACCACCCATCCTGGTGAGCTCCCTCACCGTCGGAGGGGAGCAGCGAGCTGACCGGCCCGACTAATCGGATTTTCCCGCCGGAAGGGAGAGAAGTATCGTTCGGCAGTGGGGGCACCGCTGACCGGGCAGGTTCGCGGAGTAGGTTCCCCCGAAACCTGTCCCCACCAGCACCTCAAGCCCCTTGGGACGGAAGCGGGCCGGAGCGGATTGGTGCGTCCAGAACAGGCCGGAACCATTGGTAGTCGCCACGAACCCCGCTTCGAGAGGTCCTCCGCAGACCGCACACTTCGCACCCGACACTCGAACGCCTCCGGGGCCCGACCACGGGGCTCGGGTATCTTTCCTTTGCGCTCGAAGGCGCAGAGGTGCACGCAGTTCACGCCGCGGTAGGTGACAGTAAAAATGCGACCCCCGTAGGGCCGGGTACCCTACGGGGGCCAGATCATCGTAATGTCGGCGCCGCCCGCCGCGATGTCCGCAACGACGTCTCGGACAATGTCCGCCCGGACCACGTCCCGGACGATGTCGGCGGCGATGTCCGCGTAAAGGTCGATCGCGGTCATCGTTCCTCCTCGAGGAGCTTGACCTCGGGGCGGTGACCACCGGATCGGTACGCCGGAATCAACCAGCTCGGCCATCCCTCGAGCGCAAGAGCCCTCGTGGTTGGCGGCGGAGCAACCGCGAGGAGCATCTCGCGGGAATTCAACTGAGCTCGGTCCGAGGCCACGGGTGAGGACGGCAGCCGGGGCCGCTCGGTCCGAAGCATCAAAGGACCTCCCCGAGGTCGGGCGGAGGGAGCCAGGGGACCCCGAGCCCTCGGGATCGCTCGGCGTCGCGAGCCCGGACGAGCTGGTCGCGTTCACTCAGGTCGCCCATCGGGGGCGTTGGATCGCTAGTGCGATTGAGCTCGACATTGACCTTGACGCTCGGTATCTTGAGCGGGGGCGTCGCCTGGGGATTGGGGAAACTAATGACGGGGAAGCTTCCGAGTACCACGAGCGGGCACTCTCGGGGGGCGCGGTGCTTGAAACCGAACTTCCGACCTTCGTGGACCTGGCCGCAGGCAGGGCAGCCGTGAGACACCTGGAGCATCGTTCCGATGCCACCAAGGTAGGCGCCGCTCTCCTGGGTCCGGCTCATGGTGATGGGTCAACTGGCGATTTGCATATTTAAACGTCAGCAGTTGTTTTGTACAAAATAACT
Organism: Thermoplasmata archaeon; assembly: GCA_035502015.1. Classification (GTDB taxonomy): domain Archaea; phylum Thermoplasmatota; class Thermoplasmata; order Lutacidiplasmatales; family UBA184; genus Lutacidiplasma. Next base: position 10,080 of record DATJVA010000153.1, read on the forward strand.
CTATGTAGGTGACTCAAGGTACTGTTTGCAGGGATGGGCGCCCAGACCTACGTTCCAATCGAGATCCTCGACTACGTTGAGACCCATGCGCCGCCGGCGGAGTCTCCGTTCGGAATCAGCCAGAGAGAGCTAGCGAAGGCCCTGGGATACCACCCCTGTTCGATGTCCCGTCCACTTAACGCCCTGGTCAAGGACGGGTTCCTATCGCAGGGTCGCGGGATGGTTCGGGAGGGCATCCGCAAGCAGATCACCTATCGCATTACTGAGCCAGGCAGGTCACGGCTTCATCGAGAGACCAGAGATGTTCCCCTCTTGGCAGGGGAGATTCCCCCTCCTCCTCACCCCTTCTTGGGCCGCAAGGATGAACTCGCGCAGCTGAGCGACTTCGCAAGAGGGGGCGGTGGAATCACATTCATAGACGGACCCCCGGGGATGGGGAAGACCGCCTTGATCAGTCGACACCTCCGAACAGTCAAGAGAGGACGGATTCCTTTCTGGTTCTCGGTCCGCCAGACAAGCTCCCCCCGTCAGTTTGTGCTTGCCTTGACTCACGCCCTTTCGAGTCTCGGAGCCCAACAACTCGCGTACTACACGCAGCTCCCTCGTGCCCCCGTGCCGCGAGAGGTCGCCGACCTGGTAGCGCGCGCGATTGGGGACCGAACCCTCGTCGCGGTCGTCGACGATGTTCAGATGGCCTCCCCCGACATGAAGGACTTCCTTTCGTCTTTCACCAGTTCGCTGATACGGCAGGGTGATCACCAGTTCTACCTCGTGAGCCAGGGCGAGCCTGCGTTCGGAGCGGAAGGCGCAACGACGCATCGTCTCACCATAGGGGGGCTCGACCGTGTGGCGGCGCACGACCTGACCGACCGTCGAGGTGGTCTGGCAGATCGTTTCGAATCGGTCTATCAGTCAACCCTGGGGTCTCCACTGCTGCTTGTGCTCGCCGTCTCCAACCCCGAGATCGAAGCGGATGCTGGACGACTTCCGACCGCGGTAGTTGGCCGGCTTTCCGACTCGGACGTTCGGGCGGTGCTTCCTGTCGCGCTCGCTAACGAGCCGATTCCAATCGCGTTCGCGAGCGAATTCGACGGAACGCCCGTCGCTCGTCTCTTGGAGCTTGAGAGAATGGGCGTGCTCCATCGCACTTTGCAGGGCCGGGTGGAGGTTCTGCAAGTCGTCAAGAGTGCCTTGCTGGCTCGCGCGAGTCCAGTCGAGCAAAGGGCAGCTCACGAGCGGCTCGCTCTCTACTACTCGCGGAGTCACCGGGCCGACGCGATTCGCGAACGCTTCCTCCATCTGGTAGAGGCCGAGTCTTGGAAGGCTGCTGCGCAGTCGCTCTCTCTGCAGGAGACAGCACTTCTTCGGCTGGGGTACTCGGAAACACTTCGGAACGCGCTGAGGCACCTGTCCAACGTGCTGCCGCGCGGACAGATGCGTGTCCACGTCCTACAAGTGGAAGCGACCCTCCTTCGCGTTCATTCGGACTACTCAGAGGCGATTGCCACGTTTCGTCGGGCAATATCCGAGGCGAACCGTGACCCTCGGGTAACGGGGGAGTGTCTCCTCTCGATTGCCGAACTCTACATCCGGATGCACCAAGTCGAGGAGGCCGAGAAGGCGTTCGAGGCGGCACGCGCGATCGGGCCGGTGAGCCGCCGCTTGCAGGCCTATCTGGTCTTGTCGGAGGCTCGCCTCGCTCAGGCGCGAGGTGAGGACCGAACGGCTCAGGCTGGATACGAAGCCGCGTATCACCTGAGTCGAAAAGTTCGGGCCGAAGATATCGGATTGGAAGCTATCGCAGCGTGGTCGCGCCTCGCAGAGCTTCACAGCGGTCCGGACGTTGCGCTCCGACTTGTTGCGGACGCATTGCCGGATGCGAGGCGAGCCGGCCGCATCGATGTTGCCTTCAATCTCCAATTCGTGCGTGCGCGTTCGTACGCACGGCTCGGTGACTACCAGCAAGCCGAGGTCGAGATGCGAGCCGTCCGTTCCGAAGCAGAGGCTCTCGGATACCTGGGCCAACTCACCTATGCGATCAGCGGTCTTGCCTCCCTAGCCGGCGAAGTGGGCCGCTGGGCTGAGGCTGTGACCTATGCCAAACAAGCGAGCGTTCTAGCGGAACGACTTGGGAACGATTTCATTCTCGGCCACACGCTCGCGGTCCTTTGTGCTACGGAGAATCGTCAGGCCAAAGTTGGAGGGAGCTCCGACCCAACACTCATTGGCGACGCGATAGCTCATGGAAAGCGGAGCATCGAGGTCTTGTCAAAGTTCCCCCCATCGGATTCGCTCGTCCTTGCACACACCTACCTTTCCGAATTGTACGCCGATCAGAATCAGAAGGAGGAGGCCGCAAGATACTACGGTACGGCTGTATCGCTCGTTGACCAGCTTCAGCTGCCCTGGCTGAAGGAAAGAATTTTGACCGAGCTTAAGCCCAAAGTGTTCGCAGAAGCCTAGCTAGAGAGCCGGCGCTACTGCTACATCTTTGAGCGAGCTAAGGCCAAGCAGACGGCAGGAGAAACCGTCCGCACAAGTGACCTACAGCTGGTCGTTCGGAACCGCGGGCAGGATGGGCATGTAGCCGTTCATGATCGGTTGGCACCTCCAGCCCGGCCGGATTTTCCGGGTATATAATCACCTTCAGTTTCCCACCGCCTTTCACGACGAGATATACCGTCCGCATGAATGCGCGCGAATGCGCATCCGGATTAGTTTCCTGTCGTCGCCCGCCCGTCCCTATCTGCATCGAACAGCCGTCATCGATTGCCGCAACAAGCCAAGCTGACTTCTATCGGTGGATGGCTCGATCGCCATCCCCGTGGCCTGCGTTGGTGTGCACGGCCCCTGTTCGACGGGCGGTCCCCGTTCTTCCGAGAAACCCGGCTCGTTGTCCCGGGCAAACCTAGGAGACCGAACCGGCTTCCGGGGTTGAATAGGTTTCGGCGCGAAACGCTTGATGGCCGGTCTCAACGGCGCGTCTTGCGAATCCGGACCTCGTCGCCGGTCCAGTCGAACCGCAATCGCGTTCGAGGCTGCCACCTCTTCCGACGGTCCCAGAGCGCCCCAGCGAGCAGTGGCAGGCCCACCGACGCGTCGATGTGGGCCATGGACCGGGTGGCCGTTCGGGAGATCTTCCCCCATGACTGGGCCTCGTCCAGCGTGCTTCCCGAAAGGCCGCCCCAGTGCGGAACGTCCGTGGTGATCTGAAGCGCGTAGTAGTGACCTTCGCCCTCCCGCCCGAAAGCGTAGTTTGCCATCACGATCCCGTCATTGATCCAGTTCTTTGGAGTGCCCCCGCCGATGTAGACCACCGCAGTGCGGGGGGAGTGAGAGAGGATCTGGACCAGCTCGTAATTGTCGCGGACCGCGTCGAGGATGAACCGGTCCGTTCGAAGTCGGTTCGCCTGGTGGTAGAGCGTGAGCCCGATTCCGATCGAACTGTCGATAAGAGCGGGTGAGAAGACGGGAACACCCCGCCGGGCGGCGGTCGCGAGGATAGAGTTCGGGTCCGGGAATCTCGAGCCCAGGAACCCGAGGAACTCGCGAGATGACGCCGGGCGCCGTGGGAACTGTTCCGTGATGCGTCCGATCACCCGGTCGGTCTCCTCGAACTTCAGCTCGTCCACGTAAGTGTCGTAGATTCGGTCGAGGTAGAGGTCCCTCAACTGGACATCGTCCGCCGTCGGGGTCCCCATCCAGTGACGGCCACCGACCGACTGGTAGAGATCCTGGTAGAGAACCGCGCCGGTCGACACCACCACGTCGACCACTCCCCACTCGACCAGGTCGCGGAGCACCTTCCGAAGTCCCGCGGCGATCAGCGGGCCCGCGAGCCCCAGGAGGATGGTCGGTCGCTTTGGGTCTCGAAGCGCGTTCTCCCAGACCTCGAGACATCTTCCGAGATTCCGGGCCTGGATCGAGGACGATTGGAACTGTTCCAAGAGCCCTCCAATTCCCCCGCCGCGGGTCACGTCGACCGGGGTGACTGACTTCTTCAGGAACTCTCGTCGCTGCTTCGTGATCCGGCTCGGCACGCGCGGCGGAACCCGGTCCGAAACATAAACGCTCGCTTCTCGGGCATCGGTCGTAGACCTCGGCGCCGGAGAGAGGGTTAAATCCTATCGAGCGGGATACAAACCGAGGGTACCGGGTGCCTGCCACGTCGTCACCGGTTCTCCGCGCGATCCAGGGACTTGCGGAGAACTCGGGCCGCACACTCGTCATCGCGGGGCCTCCCGCCAGCGGAAAGACGGCCGTCCTAGAGGAGCTCAAGGAGCTACTGAAATCGCAGGGCGCCCGAATCGTCGAGCTCCAGGGAAGCTACCGGGGCCGGAGCGTGCCGTACGGTGGCCTCACCGGCCTCCGACCCGAACCGGCTACCGCGGCCCTCGGTGCCGTCGCCTCGAGCGACCCGGGGGTCGCGGTCGACGAGAACGGTGACGAAAGCCTCCCGCTCGCGGTCGGGCCCGTGGTCCCCTACTACTCAGAACGACTTCCCCGGAGCCGCCGTAGCCGAGGAGGCGCCCGTTCCACGTTCCTCGGTCAACCCGTCCGGGGCCGTCCCGCGAACGAGGGGAATCCAGGGGCCTATTGGCGTGAGATCCTTCCCGAATTCCGGGGAGAAGGCCGTCACTCGGTTGCGATTCTGATCGAGGACGCGGCGCTTTTCGACACCGAGAGCCGGGACTTCATCGTGACGCTTTCGCAGCGAGCTCGGTTTCGTCCGCTGCTGATCGCGATCACCCTCGACACCTCGGTCCCCGGCTACATGCCGTGGGAGCAAGCGTTCAGCGGACGCGGCGACATCGACTGGGTCCGATTCTCGACGAGCGCCCCGGACCCGAGGGAAGCGCACCGGCTCAAGGCGATCTGGGACGACCTACCGGCCGTTACGCAGCGGGTGGCCGGATACGTTGCACTGCTCGGCGGGACCAGCGGAGAGGTGGTGCTCTCCCGGGTGGCCCGCCTGAACTTCCCGCAGCTCGCCGAGGCCGTCCTGCCCGCGACCGGCGTGGGCCTCCTCAAAGTGCAGGACGGGAAGGTCACGATACCGCATCTTGCCTGGATCTCCCTGTGCGTCGACCAGCTCGTCGAGGCGCAGCGAAAGGAGATGCATCTCGACATCGCGAACGCGCTCGTGGCGCTCTCGCACGAACCGAACTTCGCGCGGCGCGTGGAGGTCGCGCGGCACTACCTCTCGTGGTACCCGGGGCCGATGGCCCTTCGCTACCTGCTCGAAGCCGCGGAGCTGGGTCTGGAATTCTTCGCCTACGACACCGCCGAGGAGCTCCTCGCCGAGTCGATCGGCTGCCTCGGAACGCTCCCGCCAACGGAACGCGACCCGCTTGAACCGGAGCTTCGATTCCTGCACGCCGAGGCCCTGTTCTGCTCGGGTCGGGTCGTCGAAGCCGAGACCGAGATGCGCGAAGGGGTCGATCGCGCGGTGCAAGCCGGACTCTCGGGGGGGACGATCGCGGAGTGGCTTGAGCCCCTAATCTTGGCCATGCGCGTGGTGGGGCCGCGCCCATCTCTTTCGACGACGCTCGTGGAGCTCGCCGAGCGCTGCCATGAAGCCGACCTGGTCGAGGTCGAGGTCCTCCTCGAAGCGATGATCGCCGAGTTCCATTACGAGCGGAACCTTCGGGACGAGGCCCGCGAGGAGACCCACCGTGCGGCGCGACTTGCCCGCAAGCTTCCGGACGGCCATCTACAGGCGGTCGCTCTCCTTGCCGTCGGCATGTCCCGGGTGGAAGGCACACCCGAGGAGCAGGAGCTGGCCGCGAAGTTCCTTCGAGCGGCTCGAACGCTCCTCGGCCGGGCACGACGCTGGGAGCTCGACTATCTGGCCGAGGACGTGGAGTCGCGTCTGTTCGAGGCCCGAGGAGACTCCAACCGCGCGAAGGAGCTGCGAGAGCGGAGCCTTCCGGGAGTTCAGAGGGCGAAGTTGCTCACGATCGAGCTCTACCACCAGCTCGGCATCGCGGAGATCCTCCTCGACCGAGGCACGGCAAAGGGAGTCGATGCGGCTCTCGCCCGCGCCCGCTCGATCTCGGAGACGCTCCATCTCATCCCGCCCTCCCCGGGGCTCCTTCGCCTGTGGCTCCTCGAGGGACGCTACCATGCCATCAACGACGCTTTCGACGAAGCGCGCGACCGGTGGGAGGCGCTCATCGACGAGCCACCCGGAGACTCCATCCCTCGGCTGCGGGCAGAGGCGACCGTACGCCTCGCCCTCATGGCCTACGCCCAGCAACGGTCGGAGGACGCGCTCGAACTGGTCCAGCGGCTCAACGACCCGGCGGTCCTCAGTGCCCTCCCGGCGGGGTACGAGAAGTGGATCGACGACCTCGAGCGACGGGCCCCGCACAGCGACCACGGAGGCTCGGCGTTGCCGCCGATGCCGCACGGGTTAGAGCGGGCGGAGAAGGGCGAGCGTGGGGAACGCGCCCGGCACTAGGCCGTAAGCGATCGTTACTGCCCCGACGATAACAAGGACCAACACCACCACGCGGTGAAGGAGCCGGGGCTCGAGCCGCGCCCCGAGACGTGACCCGAGGAAGGCGTCCCACGCCGCGACCACCACGAGCCCGAGGGTCCCGGCGACGAGCACGACGAGCCAGCCAAAGTCGGAGACGAAGACGATCTCAAAGATCATCGTCGTGTCGCCGAGCTCGAGCAGGAAGACCGTGACGAACGCCGCGACGAGCGCCGTTCGAGGAGTTCGGGGCAGCCGGTTCGGGTCGTCGGCCTCCGGATGGTAGTAGAGCCAGACCGCGTAGCCGATCAGGAAAAGTCCTCCCGCCACGCGCAGGAGCCCGATGCGGCTCGGGCCGAGGATGTCCGATAGAGCCGAACCGACCGTGACCGAGATCGCGGTGGTCAGAACGAAAGCGATCGCGCCCCCGGCCCACGTCTGGAAAGGATGCGACCGCGCCGCGAGGGCGATGAGCGCGAAGCTCGTCCGGTCGAACACCTCGAGAACGGCGATGACAACGAAGACGAGGGCGAAGCCCGCAATCCACCCAGGGTCCACGCCCGCGTCTCCCGGCTCACGCGAGATGGTTGAGGAAGCTCTCCACGCGTCGGTCGCAGTACGCGCAGGTGAGGACCACCGGTCGGCGCTCCGTGACCTCGAATTCGCTCTCGACCGGTTCCGGTTGGTTCGTGATGCAGTTCGGGTTGGGGCACTTCAGGATCCCGACGATCCGGTCGGGAAGGTCGACCGACCGCTTCTCCTGGACCTTGAAGTCCCGGATGATCGAGATCGTCGCCTGGGGGGTGATGAGCGCGATCGCGTTCACCTTGCGCGGCGACAGCTCCATGTTCTCGACCTTCACGATGTCCTTCCAGCCGAGCTTCCCCGACCGCACACGTATGGCAACGCTGACGGTGGAGTCCTTGTCGAGGGAGCCGACATTGATGATCCGCAGGACGTCCAGAGCGAGCCCGCTCGTGATGTGGTCGATGACGGTGCCGTTCTTGATCGGGGTGATCTTGAGCTCCCGAACCATCGCTAACCTCCCCTCTTTGGGCCGCCCAGGACGGCCGCGAGGAGCGCCATCCGGACCGGCACCGCAAGGAACGCCTGACGGAAGTACGCGGCGTGGGGAGTGTCGTCGACCTCGGGTGCGATCTCGCCGGCACGCGGGAGCGGGTGCATGACGATCAGTCGTGGCTTAGCATCGCGGAGGATGCTCGCGTCGATCCGGTAGGACCCCGCGACCTTTCGGTACTCTGCTTCGTCGGGGAACCGTTCCTTCTGGATCCGGGTCACGTAGAGGACGTCGGCGTCCCGCACGGCCTTGTGCAGGTCCGGCTCGACCGACAGCTTGCCGCCCATGTGCTCGAGGCGCTCAACCACCTCGTCCGGGAGGCTGAGACTGGGGGCGGAGGAGAGGACGATCTCACTTCCGAAGAGCGCCAGCGCGTGCGCGAGCGAGTGTACCGTCCTGCCGTACTTGAGGTCCCCCAGCAGGACGACCTTGAGACCGGTGAGCGTATCGAAGGCCTCCTGCATGGTCGCAAGGTCGAGGAGCGTCTGGGTCGGGTGCTGGCCCGCTCCGTCGCCGGCGTTGATCACCGGCCGGTCGGAAGCACGGGCCGCGAGGCGGGCGGAGCCTTCGTTCGGGTGGCGGATCACGATCGCTTCGGCGTAGCTCGACAGCATGCGGATCGTGTCGTAGAGGCTCTCTCCCTTGCGCATTGACGAGGCCGCGGCGTCGGCGATGGTGATGCAGCTTCCCCCGAGGCGCTGGACGGCGGATTCGAACGATAGTCGAGTGCGCGTCGACGGCTCGAAGAACGCCATCGCGACGATCTGGTCCTCGAGTGGATGGGTCACTTTCTTCCCCTCGGCATAGGGGACCATCTTGCGCGCCGAGGTCAGGACCTCTTCAATCTCCTCCCGAGAAAGGTCGCGGATGGAGATTACGTCGCGGCCATGTAGCGACATCCGGTGCGTGAGAGGTGACTACGGTTTAAGACATTCTCCCGGGCGTACCGCGCGCTGCTCGCCCGGACCGGCCCGCAGCCGCGACCCCGGACTTCTCGTCATCCGCCCGTGGGATTCCCTTCGGCGGGCGCCGGGGGAGGAGGACCCGGGCGGACCACGAGCACCGGACAGCGCGCAGAGTTGACGAGCCCTGAAGAGACGCTTCCGAGCAGGAAGCGGCGCCCCGGCGTCAGACCCCGAGACCCGACCACGAGCAGGTCGTGCGGGCTCCGCTGAAGAAAGTTCAGGAGCGATTCGAGCACCTCGCCGTGAAGGGTCACGAGCTCGACGACGCGGGCGCCCCGAGTCAGCGCTTGTTCCCGCACTTCGTCGAGCAAGGACACGAGTGTCCGGCCATCCTCGCTGATGGGAACGAGTGCCTCCAGCCGGGCTACTGTCTCCCCCTGAACCGTCGGGCGAACGACGGCGATGGTGAGGCTTGAGTGGAACCTTCCGGCGATCTCGGCGGCAACCTGAACCGCCCGCCGCGAATGGACGGATCCGTCAAACCCGGCCAGGATTCTCTCGAACATCCGACGTCTCGCCCGGTGGATGCGTCGGGAACCTATTGAAGGTGCGTTAACGGGGCAGTCTGCCAGAAGATGCTGTCCCGCCACCAGGGGCGATCGAACTCGCGACTACAGCGGTTGCCATCGGTGAGTCTCGCGGAGACACTCCGACCAGCTCTCTTGCCGGCCAGTACGGGAACGGGCCGTCGGCCTCACTGAAGCGGACGAATTCGGGGCCGGCCGTCCGGAGTCCGTTGCGCTCGCAGCTCCGTCCTCCGTCGTGCAAATCCGGCGGCCAGTAAGACTCCGGCCGCGACGACAAAGATCCCCAGCTCGACGGACCCCTCGATCGGATACTTCGACCAGTACGGGAACAGGATCACGAACAGCGCTGCGGTTCCCATCAGGGCCCCTCCGAGCGTAACAAGAAGTTCCCACGGGGCGCTCGGCCAGCGGCCCCCCAGTAGCCAGAACCTCAACATCCTGAGACCTTCCCCCTATGACCGACCGTCCATGAGCAGGGCTCGTAGGGGATCCAGAAGGCCGTCGCGCGCCGTGTCCATCACGGCGGCTCGGGCGGAGGTTGTCGAGGCGTCCTTGACGACTGCTGCTGACGGAACTTCTCCGCGTTCTCCTTCCTCTCTTCTTTGGTCGCCGTGTAAACGAGATAGATCGCGCCTACGAGCAGCAGGAAGGCGACCATGGAGAGGATCGGGTCCGGAGTGATCACCGCGGCCGCCACTCCCGCCGCGAATAGCACTGCCGAACCGGCGAAGTACTCCCGGCTCTTCCTCACGTACCGAACGAAGTGTGGTTCGGCAATAAACCTGTGTGGGAGGCGGCGGGCGAAAGTCGCGTGAGGACCGGGTTACGACGAACCGGTCTGGCCCGCTTGGGAACGCTCCTCGGGGGGAGCGAACGCCTAGGAGAACGCCAGAAGAACCGCCTCCGGGCAGACACAACGCGCCGTTCAGTTCGATTGAGGTACCATTCTCGAGGGTCCAGATCCTATCCGAAATGATGAACCTGAATTGGTTGGAGGACGGTTACCCTGTGTCGACTCTCCCCACGAGGCCGTCCGGCTCAACTCTGATATCGGAGACAAGAGATGGCCGGACGTGGCCGTTCCCCTTGAACCGCCGTCGTCAAGACCCAGCCATCGAACCCGTAACCGTGCGATCGTCGTGGCGGTGGTGGTCGGCACGGTGGTGATCGCGTTGTTCACCGTACCAGTGACGCGTTCGTTCTCGGATGAGGTCCGAAACCCGAGTGGAATGCTGCACCTGCCCGGCCCGGGGGCTACCCTCATTTGTCCTACGGGCAGCCATGTATGGGGAACTTTTTCCGTCAACGGAACTGAGCCGGACACCTTCGTCATCTTGGACTTGGATCAGAACGTGATCTACTTGGACAACTCGACCTACGGATCGTTCAGCTTCACCGCCTCCAACCCCCCCTACACGTTTTGGCTCCCTTACTTCGGCCCCGAGATTGTCTACGTGTCGGGTCACTACTCCCATCCCATCCTCTGAGGAAGGGGAGCAGGCGAATCCGAACCTCCCCAAGGCCAGAGCATCGCAGGACTTGCGCGAAGCTTCCTCGGAGCCTCTACCCGAGCCAAGAATCGGGCGCCTCCTCGGCCCGGGGTGGGAGAAACGTCCTGCGCGGACGCGAGTGACGATCCCGAGACCGCTCGACAAAAGGGTTTGTCCACCCGCTCCCGGGCGGCCGACGTCTCAAGCTTGCTATGGTCGGAGAATCGAAGGGGTCGACCGGCAAAGTCGACGAGAGACTCCTCCAGCAGGGTAGCCTTCCAAAGTCGCCGAGGTTCCCGGCCCGGAAACCTGAGTTCCCGGGCCGGCGGCATGCCAGTTTCCTGACGTGCCGGCCAGGTCGTGGTAGTAAGCCCCGTTCCGTTTCAGGCAGCATTCGACTGCGCGCTCTCCTCGACGGTCGCGGAAACGGTTCATCCCGTCTGTCAGGGCTTGCTCCCGGGGAGTCGGCCGTTTCACCATATCCCGATGGAATCTCCGGCGCGCCGCCTTCACCGTCCCACCGGGCTGTGTCGTTTCTGCTCCGGAGCTCGGACTCTCGCCCGTCGGGTTCCCGCCCGACCCCGTGTTTCCCGGAGCGGGGACTTTCCTCAGCGGCCGGCCGTTGCCGGCACGGACCACCGTCAGCTGCCCTCCACCTCCTGGCCCACAGACGACCGTGCGTGGGGCCAAAAAGGCTCCGATGTCTCCGACGGGGCGCTCGAGAGGGAAGACCGAATAAGCCGGGGGCTGTCCCCCGTCCCGTGTCCGGTGCTCCCCTCCCGCGCACGGGGTCGCCTCCGTTGCGGCCGGCTCGGGGGCCGGGATTGATGCCTTGCCTCCTCCTTCGGAAGGGCCAGGTATGCCTGCCGGGTCCGGACGGACCGGTCCCGGCGCGGTCCCCAGAAGGGTCGTTGTTCGACCCGTTCGATGTCGTCGACCGGCTGGCTCAGGACTACTCCGTGATCTACGTCGTGGACCTTGACGGGATTGAGCGCGGAGACCCGCAACTCGACTACCTCCAGGAGATCTCCCGGGAGGTCTCGCTCTGGGTCGATGGGGGGGTGCGCACGGCCGAGCAGGCGATCGACATCCTGATTACCGGGGCCCGTCGAGCGGTTTTGTCGAGCGCCTACCTGCGCGGTCCCCGCCAGCTGAAACGCGCCTGGCGCCTCTCGACCGAGCTTGTCTTTGAGATCGAGCTCTCGCCCGAGGGTCGTCTCGTGGTGGCCGATTCGGGTTGGGGCACCGAGGACCCGGTGGAGCTGGCCCACCTGGTGCGGGCGACGGGCCCGGACCACGTGATCGTCTCGCCCCGTGAGGCGGACCCCGACTGGTCGCTCATTGCTCGGGTCTCCTCCGCAGGTCCGACGTGGGTCGATGGGTCGTTCCAAGCCCAAGACCTGCCGAAGCTGGCTGGTGCGCAAGCGTCGGGCGGCATAGTCCATATCGATGAACTCCTACTCCACTGGAACGACGGCAAGCCCCTCTCCGAGACGGGCGGTTCCCCCTGAGGGTCCTCGAAGCGCGATGATGAAAACTAGAACCAGCTGACCAGTGATGAGTAATGGGCGGGCTGAGCGCACGAGAGAGGATTGCCCTCTTTTTGTCCGGTTTTCGACCGGTTGGGGGCGGGTTGGGGGCACGGTTCTAGGCCCCCAAAATCGGTGTTTCGACTGGACCCCTGGGTAAGTCGAATTTCTCGACGGCCGCACGCATGCCGTCGAGCGTTTCCCCGATGTAGTAGAGCGTCATTTCGCTCGATGAGTGGTTGTACAGGACGCGAATCGTGTTCACGTCGACCCCGCGTTTGTACAAGATTCGCCCAAACGACCGACGCAGATCGTGGCATGACACCGGGCGACCGATGATCCGTCCGAGGGCTTCGGCGTCCCGCTGGATGGCGAAGTACCCTTGCGGGTACACCATTTCGTCGGCGCCCCGACCGACCACCCAGGGTCGAACTACGTTCAGGACGGCCTTGGAGATGGGCAGCTCCTGACGCCGCCCGCCCTTCCGAGTGACAACCATTCTCGGATTGTCCACAGCCATGTTGACGTCCCCGACGCGCAGCGACGCGATCTCGCGCCGGCGCAGGCCCGCCCACGCGGCGAGCGCGAGGACCAGCCGCTGACGTTCGTTCGCGCCCGCATACATTCGGTCGATAGTCTCGGAATCGAACCAGCGCCGGTTCACGGCGTCCCCCGGCTTGCCCCGCCAGAGACCCTCTTTCTTCGCGATTGGGTTGTGGTGTTCCCTGAGGAACTTCCGCAGGTGCCAGATCGCTTGGAAGGCGGTCGTCGACCGGACCGGTTTCGGGCGCGAATCCCATCGCGTATACCCCATTGGTCGTTCTTTCCACGCGAGGACCATCGCCGCCGTCACGTCCCGCGCGTGGTTCGGTCGAGGGAGCCCAGCTGCCTCGAACCTGCGGGGCCAAGCCCGCAGGCATCGCGCCGCCCCCGCTGC
>DATJVA010000154.1:0-9116 GCA_035502015.1 Thermoplasmata archaeon
CGTCGAGGTGGTGGTGGTGACCGCGATCGAGCTGGTGGTCGCCGTGGAGAGGCCCTGGGCCTCCGCCGCACGGACCGCGTCGAGGCCGACGAACGCGCCGGTGACCGTCAGAATCCCTAGGAGGAGGGCGAGCACGCGACGATATTCTGTTCCCGAACTCATTCCCTCACCGGGCGATTCGCAAATCGCTCGCGGGAGTTTCGGTGAGATTCAAAGCCCCTATGTACGAACCGACGGCGATTCTCCCGTCCGACGCGGTCGCGCCGTTCGACGCTTCGGGTTCGTACGCGGGGAATATGTAGCTCGGGCCCACCCTGTCGGTCGTGCGGCTGGGGCACGGTTCGACGTTCCTTTCGTCGACCACACTCGGGTTCGCGCTCCCCGCCGCGATCGCGTCGGGCGAGACGAACCTCCAGCAGACGAACGCCCTCGTCTGGGTCATGGTCGCCATGTCGGCGGCCGGAGCGATCATCACCTTCGCGTTCCTCGTTTACTCAATCTGGAAGTTCCGGGACCCGAAGGTGAAGGACCGGCGTTATGGTTAACAAGCTTGAACTCGCCTGGACCCTCGCGACCGTCGCGCTCATCACCGGGGTAGCGGTGTACTCGACGATCCTGGTCTACCACCTTGACGCCCTACCCGCGAGCCCGACCGAGTATGTCGAGGTGATCGGGCACCAATGGTACTGGGAGTTCAAGTACAGTAACGGGACCGACGTGAACTCGATGTACGACCCGACGACGAACTCGGTCAGCGGTGGCGCTTTATGGGCCCCTCCCGGCGCCACGGTCCAGATCAACGTCACGGGTGCAGACGTGATCCACTCGTTCAACATCCCCCAGCTCGGAGTGCGCATCGATGCGATTCCGGGCCGGACGAACGAGTTCGCGTTCACCGTTCCGAACGTCGCTCCCGGCACATCCTATCTGATCCAGTGCACCGAGTTCTGCGGGACGTACCACGGGACGATGCGGTCGTTCCTTGAGATAACCTGAGCCCGACCCGACAGGAAGGTCGAGTACCGCCGGGTCGAGCACGCGGCCGAAGGCGTCGCCTTTCGGACGTGAGCACCTGAGCTTCTCGCCGGTCGGAGTCCCGGACGTTCACTCCGCCTAAGGGTGGTGACCCGGAGGAGCGGAACTCCGCGGGAAGCGTCCCCCGAAGGCGGCAGCGGCGGTGATCGCCACCCCGATCCCGAGGAGGATCGCCGAACCGATGAGGATCCACGCGTCGATGATCGCCGTGCTCGGCACGGGGGGAGGCGGAGGCACCGGCACGCCGACGTAGAAGAAGCCGTACATTCCGTTCTGGAAGTGGCCGGTGACCGTACAGATGTACTGATAGACCCCGGGCGCCGGGATCGTGAAGTTCGCCCAGACCGTCCCGCCCGGTGTCGAGGGCACCGTCGCGTCGACGAGCGGTGGGTGCTGCGTGAGATACTGCGAGTAGTTCGAGACGGACATCGTTACGTTCGACTGGGACGCCAGCGTGAACGTGTGCGCGAAGTCCCCCTCGTTCTGCACGAGGACCGCCACGACGATCGGGTAGTGGGTCGGGCTTGCGGAGAGGACGTTCGGCGCGAACGTCAGGGAGTTCGTGGTGTTCTCCTGCAGCTCGAGACCCGGGGTGGTCGATGAGAGGTTCAGGAGGCCCCACATGCCGGCCTGGAACTGGTACGGCACGACGGAGGCGAATTCGAACGAGTCGAACCCCTCCGAGCTGTTGAACGTGAGGTTCGCCCAGCCCTGCGCTCCTGGGGCGAGCGAGACATTCGCGAGGGTTCCGTTCGTCCGGAAGAACTGGTAGACCTCGGACGGGGTGGAGTTGGAGGGGAGTCGGCCGGCCGGCGTCTTGCTGAGCGTGAAGGTATGGTTGTAGAGACCGACGTTCACAAGGTGAAGGGAGACGTTCGTCCCCGCCGGGAACGTGAGGAACGCCGGGGAGAACGACGGCTGGTCGGTGAGGTTGATGGACGCGTTCTCACTGGTCGAGAGAGGATGCGCCACCCCCACGGCGGGGGCGATCGACACGAGGGGCAGTGCGGCGACCGACGGTAGGCCGAGCGACAGGAGAAGCGCGCCTCCGAGGATCCAGGGGAGCGCCCTCCGGAGCGGGCGGGAAGTTGGGGACGGGCCGTCGGTCACGGGGATCCCTGACGGCGCGCAGACCTGGGCGCGGTTGATATGGATAGTGTACGAATAGCGAGCCCGGCGCGCCGGGAGTGGGCTCGGCTCAGCGGTTGGGCACGGGCCGCTCGACCGGGCGCGCCTCGATCGCCGCGGGGTACTGCGCTCCGATCACCATCGCGGTGGCGTCGAGGTCGTCCGGGGAGCGGACCATCCAGGGCCGTTCCATGCGACCGGTGTAGTACCTCCGGATGAGGTAGGCGACCTCCACGCCCATGACGGCCCCCATTACGCTGCCGAAGGTGATGTCGGAAACGTCCGACCCGCCGGAGACCACAACGAACAGGCCGGCAAGGGCCATCGCGAGGAACGCCGCGGCGACTGCGACCAGGAGCGGACCATCCTGCGACGGTACATGGCCTCGGAGGAGCGCGCGCGCAAGGGCGAGGAAGCTTCCGCCCATCAGCACCGACATGGAGAGCCCACCGACCGTCGGGAAGGGGGCGACCCAAGGGGCGAGCACCCCCGCCCCGCCGAGGGTGAGCAGTGCCCACCGTTCCATCACTCCGAGAGGCGCCCACACCAGGAGAGCCGCCATGATCGCCGCCATCGACCAGAAGAACCAGACCGAGGAGAGTCCGGTCGCGAGCGCCGGCACGGTCGCGGTCGGCCCGCCGACGATCCCGTAGGCGAAGAGGACCCCCATTAGGGCCTCGGACCCGGTCACCACGACCGAAAGGGTCACGGGCCAGAACCAGCTCCTGGCGTCCACCCGTCGGTCCCGGAACAGGACCAGCGCGACGAACCAGACCCCGGCCGGGAACATCATCATGAAGTTGAACGCGAGCAGCACGAACGTCCATGCCTCGGTTCCGTTCGGGTTCAAGAAGACGAACAGGAGGGAGAGCAGCAGGAGCGTCCCGCCCCCGAGGACCGCGAGGGCGATCACCATCTGAGTGAGGAGCGGTGGCACCCCGTTCGGGGGGAGGACTTTGCCGACCAGGAAGATCGTGATGCCGATCATCGCGACCGCGATGACGGCGAACGGACCGAGCGCCGGTGTGAGCAGCAACGACGGAATCGGCAGCCACATCGACGAGCGTTCCGACGACGGCCGCCCTCATATTCCCCCGGTACCGACCGGGCCGAACGGGGGAGTCGCTTCGGGTCCCCGGCCCGCTTACGGTTCTGACGAGGAGCTCCCGGTGGAGCTCCCGCCCTCGAACCGTCGGAGCAACTGGGTGGTGACCTCGATCAACGGGTGATGGCTCGACCGGTCGATCTCGATGTCCGAGACGGTGGCGAGGTGATGGTCGGCCGCGATCCGCTCGAATCCGGTCTCCTTCGTCGCGAACTCCTCGGGGCGGTCGCACGTCAAGATGAACGCCTGGAGCTGCGTGAGACCCATCTCACGGGCCGCGAGCGCACGGTGGTGGCCGTCGACGAGGATCCATTTGTCGCCCTTCTGGACGACGAGCACCGGTTCGGCGAACCCTCGCTCGAGCTCGTAGCGGCGCCCCTCGAGCTCGTCCTCGAACACCTTCCACTGCGTCGGGGTCAGCTTCGAAATCGGGACGAGGCCACGGCGCGCCGAGAACGGGAGTCCGTAGCGGTCGGCGAGCAGACGCTTCAGCGTGTCCGCCTTCATCGGGGAGGCCCGCTCGAAGTGCGAGCGCACCACGTCGAGGTTCGAGAGGATCCCGCAGAGCTTCCCGCTCTCGTCGATGATCGGGAGGTCACGAAGGCCGAGACGGAACATGATGCGCGCCGCGTCGTCCAATCCGGTCTCGGGGGAGGCCGTGTAGGTGCCCGGTCGGATGATCTTCGAGATCGGCGTCTCCGATTCGGTCACGTGCCGCAGCAGCTCCTTCGCGCTGACGAAGCCGACGAGGCGTCCTGTCTCGTCGGTCACGGGAAGTCCGTGATGGCGGCTCTTCGTTACTTTGCCGATCGCGTCCCGGATCGTCGTGGTCGAGCGGAGGTGCTCGACCTCGAGGATCATGTAGTCCCGGACGCGGACGTTCATCACTCGCGGACGGGCTGCTCGTCGCGGAGGTAGGCCGTCAGCACATGGAGCGTGATGAGGTGGGTGTCCTCGGTGTGCTGCATGCTGTTCGACGGGACGACCAGCGCCACGTCGACGAGCTCCTTCAGCTTCCCGCCACCCATCCCGGTGAGCCCCACCGTCGTGAGCCCCATCTCGCGGGCGGCGTGCACTGCTTCGAGGACGTTCGGGGAGTTCCCGCTACCCGAGATCGCGACGGCGACATCCCCCTTCACGGCGAGCGACCGGAGCTGACCGGCGAACGCCGCCGCGTAGCTCACGTCGTTCGCCCAGGCCGTGACCCCGGGGGTGTTGTCGTTCAAGCAGACGCAGCGGAACCGGTTCCCGGGGCCGTGCGGCTTGGTGCCGCCCGCAACCTTCGCAATATCGGTCACGAAGTGCGAGGCGGTCGAGGCGCTCCCGCCGTTCCCGAAGAAGAACACCGTGTGGTCCTCGGCACGGGCGCGCAGCAGGACCGCGGCGATCTTCTCGACCGCCGTCACGAAGTACGGGGCGTCCAGCGCGGCGTGGGCCTCCAGGACGTACCTCTCTACGTACCCCGGAAGGGTCGAAAGCTCGGTCATCGTCCCACGAACAGGATCCGCGAGCCCTCGGGAGTGATCCGGACGGGCAGGCGCGTCATCGGCGACAGGGACTCCGCTATTTGACGGCTGCGTTCGGGAGGGTGGAGAAGCAGGAGAAAACCGCCCCCGCCCGCGCCCGTGATCTTCCCGCCGTACGCTCCGGCCGCCTTCGCGGCGGCGTACTGCTGGTCGATCTCGGAGGTCGAGATCCCGCTCGAAAGCTTTCGCTTGAACTGCCAACCTTCGTCGAGGATGCGACCGAGTCCCGCCCAATCGCGCTGGAGGAGGGCGTTCCGAGCGTCCCCCGCCAGGTCCCGCATCCGCAGCAGGACGTCCTTGTTCTCCGCCGTTCGGGCGTTCTGGTCGACGAGGATCTTCTGGGCCTTCCGGGTGATACCGGTGTAGAAGAGCGACAGGTGGTCCGATAGCTCCAGGCGGTGCGCGGTGGAGAGGGGAATGGGAGTCGTGCGAACGGAGTCGTCCGGACGAAAATCGAAGTACTCGATCCCCCCGAACGCGGCGATGTACTGGTCCTGCTTGCCGAGCGTGCCCCGGAGGCGGTCGATCTCGATCCGGCACGCTTCCTCGGCGAGCTCCGCGGGGTCCTTCAGGACCCCCCGGTACGCGTAGAGGGCGTTCAGTAGGCCGACCGTGAGCGTGGAGGAGGAGCCGAGGCCGGTCCCCTCTCCGGGGATGTCCGCGATCGTGTGGACCTCGAGGGAGTCGTGGACACCGGTGGCCCGCATCGCCTCGCGGACGAGTTCGTGCTGGAGGTCGTCGAGCCGGTCGACGTTCTCCGTTCGCGAGTAGGCCACTCGGATCGACCGGTCGAACTTCTCGTTCACGATGACGTGCATGTAGCGGTCGATCGCCGCGCTCGTGACCGCCCCGCCCCCGTAGGCGCGGTAGAAATCCGGCAGGTCGGTCCCGCCGCCCGCGAAACTAATGCGTAGAGGGGTCCGGGTGATGATCACGGTTAGGAGGTAGCCGTCTCTCGCCCACTTATCCGTTTGGGGACCCGACGTCGCCGTCGGGGGCGGGCGCTGGGGGACCCGCCCCTTTGGCCGGGGTCGCGCTCTTCGACCACCGGGCGCGGCGCCCATAGAACGCCCGGGTCGTGGCGGCGAGGTCCCCGACCGGAGCAAGTCCCGGAAGGACCTTGGCGAATGAGGTGGCCCGCCGGTCGAGGATGATCGCGATCCCCCGGTCGTTCTCCGAGCGGATCATCCGACCGCACGCCTGCAGGATCGCGCGCTGGGCCGGGGCCTCGACCGTGTACTCCCATCCCTTGCCCGTCGTCGAGTCAAGGTAGGTGCGCAACGCCTCTCGCTTGGCCGACGGGCGGGGATACGGGATCCCCACCATCACGACCGCCTCGAGCTCCTCATCGGGGTAGTCGATCCCCTCAGAGAGGCGGCCGCCGGCAACCCCGAGCAGCACCGTCCCCTCCGGGTCCTTCTTCCACCCTTCGATCGACCGCCAGAGGTCCCCCATCGGGACCCGACTATACTCGATGAAGACGTTGCCCGGAAGCTGGGACTGGAGGCCGGCCTCGAGCACCTTCTGCAGGAGGTCGAAGCTCGGGAAGAACACCGCGGTCTTGACCGGAAGGGTCTCGAGGACCTCGACGAGCCGGTCGGCGAGCCGGGCGATCGCCCGGGGGTCGTTACGGAGCTCCTCGAAACGGGTCGTCACGCTCGGGTCGTAGAGGAACTTCCGGTTCTCCGGCGGGAAGAACGAGGGGACGTCGAGCAGCCTCGCCTTGTCTCCGAGGCCGAGAGCGTCACGGTACTCCGCGAGAGGCGAGAGGGTACCCGACAGGTGGACGGAGACGTGGCAGTCGAGCACCGGCCGCGCCGGAGCGCTCGCGTCGAGGGCGAACGCCTCGAGCGCCGGCCGAGGGGTCCGTGTCGCGACCTTGACGTACGCCGGCGAGTCGAGCTGGGGCCAGGAGAGCAGCGTGAGCGCGACCGTGTGGACCCAGGAGCGGGGAAGGTGGCGCTCGCGCCGGCGCTCGTCGCGCAGGTTCTCCCCCCACGTCGCGAGCGCCCCGAGCCAGGTGTCGAGTCGATGCGATGTCCCACCGAGCGCGGTCAGGAGCGCGTCCTCGAACACAGAGGGAGGTAGCACCGCGTCCTCCTCCCGGACCAAGGTGTGGACGAGCTCTTCGACGGCCGCCACTACGATGTCGAAGAAGCGGCTCGCGCTCGGTCCGTCAGGGAGCTGGAAGTCGCCGCGCTCGGCGATCTCCGCCCGGGCACGGCGGACCGACTCGAGCGGAAGAGCGACGGTGGTGAGCTCGCGAAGGTGGCTCGGGAGGTTGTGCGCCTCGTCCACGACGAGGTCGACCCGATCGGGACCGACCCCCATCCACTGGAGGAGCGAGCGGCGGATGTGCGGGTGGAAGAAGAACGCGTACGGCGCGGTGACCAAGCGGGCGTGCGGGACGAGCTTCTTCGCAAGCTCGTACGGGCAGAGGTTCTCCTCTCGGCTGTACGCTTCGAACTCGTGGGGGAGCGGGAGCTTCGTCTGGAACCGCTCGACCAGCGCCTCGAGGTCGGTCTGAACGACCCGGGCATAGTACGGGCATCCGTCGAGGTCGGTGAGGTCGATCTCCCCACCCTCGGGCAGCTCCGGCGGAGGCGCGAGGGGGGACTCTCCGGCCAGCATCCGCTCGGTCGCTCGCTTCCGGTCCGCGCAGAGCTTCCCATGCTCCTCCGCGGTCGCGCCCTTCACCTCGGCGACGTTCTCGAGGAGGAAGCAGCGCCGGGCCCGGCCCTGGAGCCCGACCGCGAGCACCGGGCGGTCGAGGCGGTGGGCGATGGCGCGGGCCTCCTGGAGGACCTGCACCTCCTGGGCGTGCGTGCGAACGAGGTAGAGGACCTTGTGGTCGGCGTGGACCGCATGCTCGAGCAGCGGAGCCAGGGTCGCGACCGTCTTCCCGCTCCCCGTCGGAGCGTTCACGAGGAGGGCGCCGCCGCGGTGGACGAGGTCGCCGACCTCTCGAAGGATCCCTTCCTGGCCCGGCCTCGGGCGGTATGGGAACAGGAGCGGGACCTCGGGGGCGGTCGCGGCGGCGGTCGTACTCGGCCCTCCCGTCCCGGCGAGCGAAAGTCGGGGGTTTTAAGCTGCGCCTTGACTCGCACCGGATCGCGGCCGGGACCGCTCGCGCTCGCGGTCCGAAGGGGCCCGCAGGCAGGGCCAACCTCCGCTCAGTGACCGCTCAGCCGTAGGCGTAGCGGACCCCGTACGGACCGCGGGGCATCGTCCACGTGACCGAACCCTGGTCGCAGGCGATGTCGCACGCGCCGCACTCGACGCAGTCCTCGTAGCGGAAGACGAGGCGACCTTCGATCCTCTCGTAGCACGCGGCCGGGCAGACGAACGTGCACCGCGAGTGGGGGCACTTCGCACAGATCTCCGGCTTGACGGTGATGTGGGCGTGGTCGGCCGAGTCGGTGGTCGTGCGGAGCGTCCCGAGCCGCCGCTTCACATCGACGAACTCGACCGCCCCGGTCGCGGTCACGGGTACGGCGGCCGCCATCGACCTCTCCGTTCACCTCGGGAGTTTCGCGAGGATCGCGAGGTCCGACCGGACCGCGGCGACGCTCGCGTGGAACGCGTCCCGCTCGGCCGGGAGGAGGTCGACTTCCACGACCTTCTCGACCCCCTGTCGGCCGAGCACGACGGGGACACCGATGCAGACGTCCCTCTCTCCGAACTCGCCGGTGAGGTGGGCCGCGACGGGAAGGAGGCGGTGCTCGTCGTACGCCACCGCGGAGACGAGCTCGGCCTGGCTCGCGGTCGGGGCGTAGAATGCGCTTCCGGTCTTGAGCAGGTTCACGATCTCGGCGCCCCCCTGCTTGGTGCGGGCGACGATCGCAGCGAGCTGGTCCGCCGGGAGGAGCTGGGTGAGCGGTACACCCGAGACGCTGGTAAGCGAGAGGAGGGGCACCATGGTGTCGCCGTGGGTGCCGAGCACGAACCCCGTCACATCCCGGGGTGCGACGTGGAGGGCGTCGGCGACGAACGTGCGGAACCGTGCCGTATCGAGCGTTCCCGACTCCCCGAACACCCGGGCCGGCGGGAGGCCGCTGACCTCCCGGAAGTAGTAGGTCATCACGTCGACCGGGTTCGTGACGACCACCGATATCGCGCGCGGCGCGTGGAGCCGGACCGCCTCCGCGTGCCCCTTGACGATCCCCGCGTTCTTCTCGAGGAGGTCGGAGCGGCTCATCCCGGGCTTCCGGGCGAGCCCCGCCGTCTCGACGACCACGTCGGCCCCTTTCAGGACCTCCAGGCTCGTCGAACCGGTGACGTGCGTCGAGAAGCCGAGGATCGGAGCCGACTGCTGGATGTCG
>DATJVA010000155.1:0-7839 GCA_035502015.1 Thermoplasmata archaeon
GCTGACGCCCACCTCGGGACCTTCTGTGAGAAGCGAGTGGTACAGTAGCGAAGCGTGGATCAGCGCCTTCGAAGGGATACACCCCCGGTTGAGGCACTCGCCGCCGAGGTCCTGGCGCTCCACTAGGAGGACCTTCCGGCCGAGTTGACCGGAGCGGATGGCGGCCATGTAACCGCCCGGTCCGCCACCGATGACGAGCAGCTGTGTCGACCTCGAGAACGTGCCGGCCATATGCGGGCTACCCTCCGGACCTCGCAGGAAGGTACGAGTGCGAGGCATAGACGTCTTCGGTCACCGAATCGGGGCTTGGCGGCGGGGTGGACTCGGCGTCCTCCACGGCGGCCCTCACCTCGTTCTCGGCCTCGGACCGCCAACGCGCGCCCAACTCCTCCGTCACGAGGCCCTGCACGCCGAGCAGCGATCGAAGCCGCTCGACCGGGTCGTGCTGCGCTGCCCTCTCCGACCAGTCGGGAGGTTGGTAGCGACCCGGGTCGTCCGAGCTGGAGTGCGGGACCATGCGATAGACGACGAATTCGACCATGGAAGGCCCTCCCCCCTCACGTGCCAACCGAAGCGCCCGGGCAAGGGCGGCATAGCTCGCGACGAAATCCGTGCCATCGACCGTGATACCCGATAATCCGTACGACTTCGCCTTCGATGCTAGCGTGGACGTCGCGGTCTGGTGAGCGACCGGCATCGAGATCGCCCACTGGTTGTTCGCGCAGCAGAACACAACCGGAAGTTGGAACACCCCCGCGAAGTTCAGTCCCGCATGAAAGTCGTTCGAGCTGGTCGCTCCGTCACCGAAGAAGGCAAGGGTCGCCGCCCTCTCGGAACGCATCTTCTGCGCGTACGCTACTCCGACGGCGTGGGTCACCTGTGTTCCGATCACCGAGGACATCGAGACGTAGTGCACTTCGGATGCGCTTGGGTGGCACGGCATGTTGCGTCCACGGGCCGGGTCCTTGGAATCCGCGAACAGGTGGTGGACGTACGTTGCGAGCGGGTGGCCGCGGACGAGCGCGACCAACTGTTCCCTCAGGCCAGGGAAGACCCAGTCGTCGCGCGCGGAGGCGAGTCCGGCCGCGACGTTGACCGCTTCGTGGCCCGTGGCAGCGCCGTAGAATCCCACTCGACCCTGGCGCTGGAGACCCTGCATCCGCGCGTCCAGCGCTCGCCCGAGGAGCATCCAACGATACCCCGAACGGAGCAGCTCCTCCCACCCGGCGCCGAGCAATTCTCCGAGCTGGCTGGGCTCGTACGGTAGAGCTTCGACCGCCGAGGGAGTGGTCATGCGAGCTCGGCGAACAGCTGGTGAGGGTCCTCGAGGTACGACTTCACCTTCGCGATGAACTGGGCCCCTTCGAAGCCGTCGACGACCCGGTGGTCGAGCGAGATCGAGAGGTTCATGATGTCGGCCGGAGCGAGAGAGCCGTCCGGTCGGTAGACCGGCCGGCGCTGGATCTTGTGGACCCCGAGGATCGCGACCTCCGGGTAGTTCAGGATCGGAGTAGCGAGAAGACCACCGAGCGCCCCAAGGCTCGAGATCGTGAACGTGCTTCCCGAGAGCTCGTCCCGCGCGAGCGTGCCCGCACGGCCTCGCTCGGCGAGGTCCTGGATCTCGCGCGCGAGCGCGACCACGCTCTTCCGGTCGGCGTCGCGGACGACCGGCACGAGAAGGCCGTCCGGGGCGGCCGTTGCGATTCCGATGTGATAGTGGGAACGGACGACGAGCTCCTGTCGGCCGTCGTCGACGGTCGCGTTGAGGCGGGGGTATGCCCTGAGGCCGGCCACCACCGCCTTCACAATGAACGGAAGGTAGCTGAGGCGCACTCCCTGCTTCTCGACGTGCTTCGCCATCCGGTCCCGAAGGGCGACCAGTTCGGTCATGTCGACCTCCTCGACGTAGGTGAAGTGGGCGGCCCGATGTTTCGCCTCCGACATGTGCTCGGCGATGACCCGGCGGATCCCTCGGATCGGTATGCGTTCTCGAACGTCGTCCGGCGCCGGCACGGGTGAAATTGCGCGAGGAGGAGATGCCGAGGTCGGAGGGGTGGTCGGAGGGGAAGAGAGTGCGGGCCACATCGGGGAGGAGGTTGGCTCCGTCGGGCCCATCCGTGCCGCTTCTAGGTCCGCCTCCGTGACCCGACCGTTCGGACCGGTCCCGGCGACCTTCGCGAGGTCGACCCCCAACTCAGCGGACTTCCGCCGGATGAACGGGGAAGCCAATACTGTGGAGGTGGGCGGGGCAGACTTCCCGGTGGCTGGAGTCGTGGGGGCCGGTACCGCCGCGGGTGGGGCGGGCGTCGAGGGGACGTGGCTGGGCTCGCGGGGCGGGACCGCGGCCGACGCGGCTTCGCCGGTTTCGATCGTGACCAGCAGACCGCCAACCTTGACCTTCTCACCGACCTGCGCATGGATCCCCACCACTCGGCCGGTCTTGGGGGAAGGGATCTCGACGTTCGCCTTGTCGGTCAGAACGCTCACGAGCGGCTCGTCGGCCCGGACCGTTTCGCCTTCCTTCACGAACCACCGGACGACCTCGCCCTCGGCGACGCCTTCCCCGATGTCCGGCAGACGGAACTCGAACGTCACCGCTCCTCCTACGACGCCCGCACGGCGGTCCTCGCCGCGTGCGCGATCCGTTCGGGGTTCGGAAGGTAGACGTTCTCGAGTGCGTAGGGGAACGGCGTGTCGAATCCGGTGACCCGGGACACCGGTGCTTTGAGAGAGTAGAGCGCCTTCTCTGCCAGGAGTGCCGCGAGCTCCGCGCCGAATCCACAGAAGCGCGCGGCCTCGTGGACGATAACGGCTCGACCGGTCTTCTCGACCGATTCAATGACGGCGGCCTCGTCCAGGGGAACCAAGGTTCGCAGGTCGACCACTTCCGAGGAAACCCCGGCCTTGGCCAGGCTTTCGGCAGCCTCGAGCGAGGGTGGGACCATCGCTCCGTACGCGAAGACCGAGACGTCCGTGCCTTCGCGAACAACCCTCGCGCGGCCGAAGGGAATCCGGTCCGCTCCCTCCGGGACTTCCCCCGTCAGGGACCGGTAGATGCGCTTCGGCTCGAGGAAAAGTACCGGGTCGGCGTCATCGATAGCGCTCAAGAGAAGGCCCCGGGCGTCCGCGGGCGTTGAGGGAACGACGACCTTGATGCCCGCGGTGTGACAGAAATAGGCCTCCGTGCTCTGCGAGTGGTAGAGTCCCCCCTTGATCCCTCCTCCGTAGGGGGACCGGATCACCACGTGCGCCGGGTACTGGCCCCCGGACCGGTAGCGAAACTTCGCCAGCTCGCTCACGATCTGGTCGAAGGCCGGGTAGATGAAGTCGAGGAATTGGATCTCGGCGACCGGCTTCAACCCGTAGAGCGCCATTCCGATCGCCGTGCCGATGATGCCGGTCTCCGACAGTGGGGTATCGATGACCCGCTCGGCCCCGAACTCTTTGATCAACCCATCGGTGGCCCGGAAGACGCCGCCGTTCACCCCGATGTCCTCACCGAGGAGGAGGACGTCCGGGTCGGCCCGCATCGCGTCGCGCAGGGTCCGATTGATCGATTGGACGATGTTGAGTTCCGTCACGGTTTCAAGACTCCCTCTCGCACGAGCGCGTCATACTCAGCGCGCTCCTCGGCCAGACGCGGGATGACGGTGGCGAACACGTCGTCAAAGATCGTCTTCGGGTCCAGGGGATTGGCTTTCTCGGCCGCTTCGAACGTCTGGGTGACCCGAGCACGGACCTCTTCCCACAGGCTCCGTTCCATCTCCTCGTTCCATTTCCCGGCCGCCAGCAGCTGGTTCCGAAGATGTGCGATCGGGTCACGCTCCTTCGCCACCGAGACCTCCTGGTCCGACCGGTATCGCTTCGGGTCGTCCGATGTGGAGTGGGGACCAAAACGGTACACCTCGGCCTCGATCATCGTGGGACCCTCCCCAGCGATCGCACGGGCCCGAGCGTCACGGACCGCCTCGTAGACCGCGGCCACATCGTTTCCATCGACCACGACCCCGGGAATGCCGTACGCCGCACCCTTCTCCGCGAGGGTCGCGCTGCGAGTCTGCCGCTCGCGCGGCATGGAGATCGCCCATTGATTGTTCTGACAGAAGAAGATCGTCGGGGTGCGGAAGACCCCTGCAAAATTGAGCCCGGCGTGAAAGTCGTTCGAGCTGGTCGCACCGTCGCCGAAGAACGCGATCGTCACGATCGGGTCGTGACGTCTCTGGGCCGCCATCGCCGCACCGACAGCTTGCGTGATCTGGGTCCCGATCGGGCTCGAAGCCACCACGAAGTTGATGTCCCGGAAGCCGAAGTGATTCGGCATCTGGCGGCCCTTGATCGCGTCCTCCGAATTACCGAGGAGTTGGTCGAAGATCGCTCTCAACGAAACCCCACGCGCCAGCGCTACCGCCAGTTCCCGGTACGCGGGGAAGACCCAGTCCTCGGGCGCGAGCGCCCGACTGGCGCCTACCTGGGCTGCCTCTTGTCCCATCAAAGGGGCGTAGAACCCGATCCGGCCCTGGCGCTGCAGCATCAGACAGCGTTCGTCTGTCACGCGTGCGAGGACCATCAGGCGGTACGCATCGATCAATCCCGCCTCCGGAAAGGACCCGGCGCCCAAAGAGGGGGACGCGTGGGCCCGACTGCTCGGCTCGACCATGTCCGTAGCGGCCAGGCGCGACGAGCCCGCTCGATATAAGATTGAGGATGACATTTCGGCGGGTCGTCCTCCGCGCGGCTCGAGGGAGTCCGGCTCAGCGCCGACGGTAAACGCGCCTTCTCTGCGAAAAGCGGCGATCTTGGTGGGAGGGCCTCGGACCCGGACCGCCCGACCGGCCGGGAGGCCGTGGTGCTTCGTACGAGAACCCGGGCACCTTCGCGCGGTCGATCCTCATCCCGATCGTCCTCTCGATCCGGACGAGATCCGGCTCCTCTTCCGGAGCGACAAGGGTGTACGCATCCCCGCGCTGCTGTGCCCGCGCTGTTCGGCCGACGCGATGAACGTAGGTTTCCGGTTCATGCGGTACGTCGAAATTGACCACGTGGCTCACGTCCTTGACGTCCACTCCACGGGCCGCGATGTCCGTGGCGACCAAGACGCGATGCTCTCCGAGGCGGAACCCTTCGAGAGCGCGCACGCGCTGGTTCTGGCTCCGGTTCCCGTGGATGACCCCCGCAGCGACGCCGCCCCGTGCCAGCTGCTGCGCCAGTCGGTCGGCGCGGTGCTTGGTCCGCGTGAAGACCAGCACGCTCGTCATCGTCGCGTCCTGAAGCAGGTTGAGCAGCAGGTCGGCCTTCAGATGCGACGGGACCGGGAGAGCTAGGTGAGTGACTCCGACCGCGGCCACGGTCCGTTCCTCGACCTGGACCATTTTGGGGTCCCGGAGGAACTCTCGTGAGAGGCTCACGACCTCGGGAGGCATCGTCGCCGAGAACAGCATCGTCTGCCGCTGGGAGGGGAGCTGACGTAGGATTCGACGAACGTCCGGTAGGAAGCCCATGTCGAGCATCCGGTCCGCTTCGTCCAGCACGAGAATCCGAAGCGCCCGGAAGTTGACGTACCCGCGTCCCATGTGGTCCAGAAGACGGCCGGGAGTTGCGATGATAATCTCTGCCCCTCCGCGGAGGGCCCTCTCCTGGTCCGCCATGCCGACCCCCCCGTACACGGCCGCTCCGCGGAGGTGAGTGTGGCCAGCGAGCTTCCGAAGGAAGCCATCGGCTTGGAGGGCCAGCTCGCGCGTTGGGGTGAGAATCAGGGCAAGGGTTCGTCCTCGAGGCTCGTCGAGAAGGCGCTCGAGCAGCGGAAGAAGGAAGGCGGCCGTCTTGCCGGTCCCCGTCTGGGCTGTACCGATGATGTCCCGGCCGGCGACGGCATGAGGAATCGTGTCGCGCTGGATGGGGGTCGGTTCCAGGTATCCGATCTCCTGGACTCCCTTACGGAGCTTCGAGTGGAGCGGGAGCCGGTCGAACCCCGTCGCGTCCGGCGGTGATGTGTTCGGTGGCGTATCTTTGTCCGCAGACATACAACTGGGAACACGCACCCACGGCTGAGGGGTCATAAGTAGGCGCCTCGGCCCCCCTCGTTGCGGCCGACCCGTTTCTCCCAGGTCATGGTCGCCCTCCGGGGAGTCTGGCTCCCGTGCGATTCGCCGACCTCGGAGACGGAACGTACCGCACGGTGCGTCACAGGCCGGGAGAGCGGTCCGCTCCGAGGCCGGCCTCAACTGTCAGCGCGAAGAGCAGTGTCGCGGATGTTCGGAACGCATCCGTGCCAAGAGTCCCTGACCAGTCTATTGGGTTTTAGGGTCTTCGGTCCGCTCATACGAGATTTTCTAGGCTCCTTCAAATAATGATACCGTGGTCCGTGATAGATGGCCGCAGGGGGGTCAGCGCCGCCGCCTGCCGAGGCGATGCGACGCGGGGTGAGCCGGGGTCTCTTTCTCGCGACAGTAGTGATCGTGGCTGTGATCATGCTCGGGGCCGGCGTTTACGTCGGCAAGGCGCTCTACGGTGGGGGTAGCTCGAGCGGCTCCAAGTACCTGGTGGTCGGAACGAACATTCCGTTCCCCCCGTTCGAGGATTACAACTACAGCACGGGGGCTTACTTTGGATTTGACATCAATTTCTCGGTGCTGATCGCGGCTCAACTGCACCGGACGCTGGTGATCGATAACTACGACGATTGGGACGCCTTACTGGCCGACATCGGTAAGGGAGTCGTGGACATGGGTGCTTCCTCGATCACCGAGTCCGGCACCGTCGGAACGGTCCGGAACGCGACCATGTCGTTCTCCGAGCCGTACTACGAGGCAAACCAAGCGCTTCTCGTCCAGAGCTCGAACTCGTTGGTGTGCCCGTCTTCGGGCTGTACGGTGGCCAATATGTCCTCAATGAAGCTCGGCGTCCAAGCCGGCACATCCAGCGATATCTGGGCCGCCGCGTACCTCGCGAACAACGAGACGGGAGGCAGTGTCACCGGGTTCGCCGACGTGCCCACAGAGATTACCGCCCTTACCACGGGAGCGCTGAACGGAGTGATCATTGATTACAACATCGCGCTGGCGTACGTCTCTAACTCGACTGGCGCGCTCAAGATCGCGGGCACCATCTTCACTCACGAGTTTTACGGATTCGCCGTTGCACACGGAGACCCGGAGGGGTTGATTCCCTCGATCAACTTCGTGATCAACCAGGCGAAGCAGAACGGCACGTACCAAAAGCTGCTCACAGAGTGGGGCCTCGGATAGACAGCGAAGAAGCGGCCGTGACGGCACCGCAGAGTCGGGGGGGCCTGCCGTAGAGGGTCCCCCGAACGTGACCGGGCCCCCTGACTTCGAGCTCCCGCCTAGCCCGGCTTCCCCTGGGGCCCGGTCCACCCCCGGTCCGGTTCGTTCCGGGGGAACGTGGATCCGGGTCGCCCGCCGGATCTTCACGTGGCACGCGTGGTCCCACGTCGTCTACGGAGTGATCGCCGTCATTGTCGGGTCCCTCGCTCTCTACGAACTCGGGGTTCTCGGAGTCTACCGTCTCTCCTACGCTCTCCTGATCCTCCCGGGAATCCTGAACGGATTCTACACTAGCCTCGAGTTGGTCGCGGTCTACATCCCGCTCGGCTTTGGTGTGGGATTCGTGGTCGGCTGGGCCCGCACCACGCAATCGCTCGTTCTCCGGGGCCTCGGAAGCGCTTACGTCGACTTCTTCCGGAGCATGCCGCCTCTCGCCTTGATCTTCTTCGCTTCGCTGATTGGTGCGGTCGCTCTGAAGGACACGAGCCTCGACCCGTACACCCAGCACAACATCACCTTGTGGCTCGGGGTGATCGCCCTAGGTCTCCATACGGGA
>DATJVA010000156.1:0-3414 GCA_035502015.1 Thermoplasmata archaeon
GTAAATGTAGAGGCTCGGACCGGTGTAGTTGGTCCCGGGAAGACTCGCCACCCAGGTCTCGCTCCAGCGGCATGGGACCTCCCAGCAAGTCGAGTCGGCGTTTGCTGGGACGCTCGCCCAGGAGTTCCAGGTTATGACGAAGAACGACCAGTTCCCCCACGGAGATGGCGGCCCGCTCCAAGCGAACGGGAGGCTGAGGTTCGATGCGAGCAGGTAGCCCGGGGTCGTTGAGCCGTTCGCAGTCACCGGTGGCATCCAGTACCACCCTCCCCACTCGGCGAGGAGCGTCACGAAGGCCGAGTCGTTGCAGAGCTTCGCCCAGACGATCTCAACATCGGTAGCGTAGCTGGACGGCCAGCCGATCGCCGATACGGTCCCGGCGATGTACGACGAGCTCACCAACCCACAGTCGGTGGCGTTCAGTGGGTGTAGCGACTGGGGAGCCGGGGCGCGCCCGACCGGAGGCCCCCCGGGCGAAAGTGCCGCGCCTAGCCCTTGGAACGAAGGCACGGCCAGGGGGGTCAGAACGACGATGGCTCCGATGGCGATGCCAAGTGCGGCGGTTAGCGCCGAGGGCCACACGGCGGCTAGCCTACGGCAGAAGTCCGTAAGAAGAGACCGTCAAACGGGTTCGACAGAGTTGACAGGTCCTGGACCTGGGTTGGTTGGGGAAGAGAGACCCGCGGGCGAGGCCAATGGGAGCAGGGGATACCACCCACCGCTGTGGGCATCCAAGACCATCGCCCCGAGAGAGAACGGCTCCCAAGAAATCGGATCGACAAACATCCCTGAAGTGGGGCGACTGGGGAGCACCCGCACGAATCGCAGCATCGTAATCTATCGCGGCCGCTGGGTGGATTGTGCCCCCTCGCCCCACCAGTCCGCACGTTCTCCCGAGAGGTTCCACTCCCTTCCGTTCTCGAGACGGGCAGCTTTGCGTAGGGATCCGGCTCGGCGGAACTACTTGTCGAGCCCTCATCGACACCGGTTCGAAGGGCCTCGTGGTTGGCCCGAGGGTCTCAGCTCGCTACCCCCGTGTCAGCAAGTCTGTGCTTCGAGGGGTCCTGGGGTGTACTCCGACGGTCCGTGTTCGGCTTCCCGCGGTTACTTTCTTGGGCCATCGATTCACGGGACTGACCGCCAAGGTAGCCCCCCCTTCCCGCCGATCAGAGGCCCCATGGGAGCTGCTGCTCGGAACGGATGTACTCCTCCGATGGCCGCTGACGCTCGACTTCGGCCGTCGACTGGCCTGGTTCGAGGAGGAGTACGACGGCCCCTTGTCGGATGCGGTCTTTCGCATGCAGTACCACCGAGGGCGACCGTTTCTTCGCGTGAGGCTGGGACGGCGGCCACTCCGAGCCATGCTCGACACGGGCTGTAGCAGCTGCATCCTCAATTCACGAGTCCGTGGGATTCGCGCCGCCGTTGTCAAAGCGGATGAAGCGATTGACGCCGCTGGGAAACGCTCCCGGTGGACCAGCTATCGCGGGCCCGCCCTCGACCTGGGGCGCGGGGCCCTCGGACCGTTCCGATTCGTACGGGCCCCACAGGACATCCCCGAGAAGCACCTCGGACAGCGCGTGGACTTCGTCATTGGCGCCAACGTCCTCCGAGAGCGCGGTGGCGTTTGGACGATCAGTCGGGATCCACCCCAACTCCGCTGGTCGAGGACCTACCCGCCGTCCTCCTCGGACTGGTCGGTCTGAGTGGGTCCAGGACAGGTGCGCCCGGGACTACCCGGCCGAACTGAACCCTCGCGATACCGAACCGCACGAAGGACCACTCCCCGTGCCGCGGACGGCGACGCGCATCTCGGCTAGGCACGGGTACTCCAAACTCTGAGAAAGAGAGACCCGCCGACGAGGTTCATGGGAGCAGGGGCTCCCGGACCCGAAACTCGTTTTGCCAAGCGCATCCATTCACGATGAGACGAATCCTAAGTGCCCATTTCTTTGGGCCCCTCCCGGCGCGGGTGGCCCCACCGTTCCGGAGAGCCGCCGTAGATTCGACCCGGGATTGGTTTGATGCCGGCTACGGGTGGCCGGGACCGTTGAAGGTCGGGGGCCGAGTGGCCATCTAAGTCGGACGGGTCCCTCCATCAACGCTCCAAACCCGTCGAACCCCCGATTCGAGGGCTCCGGCGCCTACGACGCGACCGCCCGGGAAGGCGCAACGACTACTTAGGGTCGGGCCCGGTCGGTGAGACGGCAATGACCTCAGCTCCCGTTCGCACGTCCCTTCGAGCGGCACGACGTCTGGCTGTCGCTAGGCAGCACCTCTCGGGTAGGCGCCCGGGGCGAGCCACGGCCGAACGCATTGTGGAGACCGTTCGCGACCTGCCGTACGTGCAGTGGGATCCGGTCAGCGTGGTCGCGCCCTCCCACATCCTTTCTCTCTGGGCGCGAGTCGGGTCGTTCCGGTTGGCCGACTTGGACCGGCTGCTGTGGACCGACCGGCGACTCCTCCAGCATTGGATCCCCTTCGCCAGCGTCGTCGCGACCGAGGACTACCCCCTCTACGCTTCCCTGATGCGACGGTATCCCGAGTCCCTCTCCGACTCGTGGGGGTCGCAACGCGCTGGCGCGCGAGCGTTCCTGGCCAAGCACTCAGAGCTGCGAAAGAGGGTCCTTGCCGACCTGCGGGCCGGTCCGCAGCAGCTGAGCCAGTTCAAGGACCACGCCCGGACCAAGAGGACCGCCGGGGACTGGGAGCCCTCGAGCGCGGTGTCCGAGATGCTCTGGCACCTGCTCATGTCCGGCCGAGTGATGGTCGTGGGGCACGAGGGGAACCAGAACCTCTGGGGACTGCCCGAGGCCTTCCTTCCGTCGTGGGTCAGCCGGAAGGTGCTCTCCGAAGAGGAGGCCGACTCGGAGGCCGCCCAGCGGGCACTGCGGGGGCTCGGGGTGGCGACGGCGAGGGAGGTCAAGTACTACTTCATTCGCGGCTGCTATCATGACATCCAATCGACCCTGGAGCGCCTAGTGGCGGAGTCTCGAATCCACCGGGTGGAGGTCGAGGGGCTGCTCGGCCAGGAGGAGTGCTTCGTCCACGCGGACGACGTGGCGCTTCTCGACGACCTCAGTAGGGAGAGGTTCTCGCCCCGGGTCTCCGTACTTCCCCCGTTCGACAACATGGTCTGCAGCCAGGCTCGGGGCAAACGGTTGTTCAACTTCGACTACGTCCGCGAGCAGTTTCTCCCGAAGGAGAAGCGTCGCTTCGGGATGTGGGTGCTTCCCATTCTACGCGGGGAGGAGTTCATCGGACGGATGGACGCAACCCTGGACAAGGAAAAGCGACGCCTCCAGGTCCTCGCGCTCTTCGCGGAGACGGACGCCCCGGCGGCACGGGGGGTCGGCGCCGAGATCCGAGAGGAGCTCGATCAGCTCGCGGCGTTCCTTGGAGCTGACTCGGTAG
>DATJVA010000157.1:0-2743 GCA_035502015.1 Thermoplasmata archaeon
AGAACCGAGAGCCCGGAGCGGCGGTCGAGCCGCACTTCGGACACGTGACCGGACCACCGGCCGCTGGGCCCGGCGGAGGAGGCGGCGGCGCGGCGGAGGGGTCGGGGGCCGCCATGGTCACGGGCTCCTCGGGGGTGCGCCCGGTGGAGAAGCGGGGGGACTGTTCGTCGGGATCTGGCTCGTCTTCGGGACGCTCGGAGAGTTCGCGGTAGCGTAGGAGAACGCGGAAGGCGCGGGCTCGTTCCGCCACGCCGCGCGGGGGATCTGCTGGTTCTCGGTCGCGCGGATCGCCCGACCGCGCCAGGCGATCAACGCCACGGCGACGATCAGCACGACGATCAGGATCACGAGGCCCACGAGCTGCTCGACGACGGTGATCGCGCTGATGTAGTACGGTCCCAGTCCAACGGTGAGGAAGAGAACCGCGAATCCCATGCCAAAGAAGCCCCAAGCGAGCGACCGCTGATACGTCGGGTTCCGGGAGAACGACTCGGCGAGGTAGCAACCGACCGCGAAGATCAGCGAAATCACGCCGATCAGCAGGAGCGCCGTGTAGTGCTGGTCCGCCGGGAAGGCGTAGTACACCAGCAGGAACACGACGACGGCCAACACGAGAAACAACGCGGTGAGAACGGCACCACTCCACCCGGTAGCGACCGGCTTCATGGCCGAGGACGATTCGGTCATCGACACTCCCGATGAATGAGGCCCTGCCGCTATAATAGTTCAGGTGCCGCCGGGAGGTCTATAGGCGTGGCTCGTCGTCGGTCTTCTCTCTCCGCGGACGCGGAGCGGGGGGTGCGGGCGCGGGAGGCTCGACGACTCCCCTCGCGGCTGGTTTCGCCGGAGGGACGGCGCCCGATACCGGCGTGGGGGCGGCCTTCGCGGGCGCCTTCGCCGACGCGGGGGCGGCCGGTTTCGGGTGCTCGGCCGCCGGCTTGCCCGACTTGGCCGGCGGCTCCGGGCGCGGAACGGCCGCCGGCTTCGTCGCACGTGCCTCGTGATGCGGCGCCTCGGTCTTGGCCGCAGGCTTCCGCTGGAAGACTCCCTTCAAGCCGGTCGCGATGCCACCGCCGTGAGCGACCGTCCGGCCGCCCGGGGTCTGGACCGTCACGCTCCCGATCGGTCGCGACGAGTCCGTGGTGACCGCTTGTCCGCACTTCGGGCAGCTCGGGAACTGGCCGATGCAGTGCTGGCAGAGAGGGGCTCCGCAGCTGTGGGAGACCGATGCGATCCCCCCGCACCCGACGCATCTCGCGGTCGTCCCGGAGTGCGACGCCGTCGTCGATCGCATTTCGCCCTTCTCCGATGGCGTCGCCGCGGCCTCCCAGTCGGCGGCGGTGGGCACGACCACGGTCTCGGCTCCCTCCGGCCTCTCGAACGGGATCGCGTCCTCGGGCACGGTCGCCTCGGTCGACTCGGCTTCCTCACGGGAGCGGAACTCCGGGGAGTACGCCCCGAGGTCGAGCGCGGCGAGCGGCGCGTGCACGGCGGAGCCCGCCTGCTCGACGACCTTGATCAATCGCGCCTTGTAGATCCCGACGCGGAGCGTACGCACGAGTTGGAACAGCGTTCGCTGCTCGGCCGGGAGGACGAGCGCCTTGCGCGCGAGTTCCTCGACGTCCGGCGTCAGCTGGAGGTTCTCGGGGCGAAGGTCGGCTTCGAGGACCGCCCGAAGATACCCGAACAGCCGCTCGATCTGGTCAAGCGAGTACGCGGGAGGCGACAGCACGGCGACGTCCGCGAGCGTGAGCCCGCGCCGCTCGATCCCCGCCGGCCGATGCTCGAGGGCCGAGGTGACGAGGTGGTAGGAGGCGTTCTCCAGATCGCGGACCTCGTTCGGCTCCAACCGGTCGAGGTTGACCTTCGCGTTCCGACCGATCGCGGCCAGGACGGGTTCGAGGAACTCGTACGGGATATGAAGGGTGACGAACAGGTCGTTCTTCGTGACGGTGCGATTGAGACGCGCCTCGAGGAGCAATGCGTCCCGAGCGTGCCTTTGAATCTCCGCGTCCCGGGTCTTCTGGACGGCGAGCTTCTTGCCGTCCTTCGCCGGACCGTAATCCGAATCGAGGGCGAGGGCGCGGTCGAAGCTCGTCTGCGCTTCGGACGGTCGACCGGTCGCGAGGAGCGCCAGCCCCCGGCTCGTCCACGCCTGCTTGTTCGACGGGTCCGCCTCGGTCGCTCGCTCGTAGAAAGCGAGCGACTCGTTCGGATGCTCCATCCGCTCGGCGACGAACCCGGCGCGAAGTAGGACATCGACGCCCGCGGGGCGGAGGGCGAGCGCGTGGGCGAACGCGGACGCCGCCTCGGGCCAGTTCTGACGGGCGACCCCGAGCTCGCCGGCGCGGACCCACAGGTCGACGCTCTTGGGGAGGGCCTCGACCCCTTTCTTGACCGCCTCGCTCGCGAGGTCTGTCTGGGCGAGACCACTGTGCGCCTCGGCGAGAAGGAGGTAGAGGGACTCTTGTGGGGGTACCTGGGGAATCGCGTTGCGGAGGAACTCTACCGCCTCGGCGTGCTTCCCTTCGTCCAGCATCGACTTCCCGATGCCCGCGAGAGCCACCGGGGACTTCGGGTCCCGCTGCCGCACCTCCTCGTACGCGGCCCGCGCTTCGGCCGGGCGCTCGAGCGCCCCGAGCACTTCTGCCCTCAGGAGCAGAGCGGCCAGGCTCGCGGGGGAGCCGGCCGGCACGGCCCGCATCCCCTCGTCGAGGACCTCAAGAGCAAGGTCGGGGCGACC
>DATJVA010000158.1:0-4398 GCA_035502015.1 Thermoplasmata archaeon
CATGGAGGAGGATGATGGGTCGACCGCGACCCGCCACGTCGTACGCCAGGCTGCCGCCAGTAACCTTCAGGCTCTTGGGGACCATCGGCTCGCTCATCCTCCAGGGGAAAGCCGGTCCCCTCTTATGGGCGGAGGAAAGGGGTTGGAACACCCCCCCACGGGCAGGCGACTCTACCCACGACTTCGCCGAGACGCCCCACCGAAGTCAATCGTGAAGGGAGGGCTCGGAAGCCGAGGAGCAGCCCCGGTAGGCCGCGAGCTGTCGGGCGTTACCGCTTCTCGGCTCATCCTGGCGAGGGCATGGACTTGCGGAGAAGCTCAACGCCTTGTCACCAGTGCCCCGGCTCGATTCCGTGGAATCCAGGCGCGAGAAGAGTTGGTACCGACACCGGCGCTGTTGATACAACCAATCTCGGGACGGGACCGACGTTCCGTCAAGGACCATCCTCGGTTGGGTTTGCTACGTTGCACTTGTGGTCCGTTGTCGAAGCGCCGAGGGCTAGGTAGGACGGCTGGTCGAAGACCGGCCGGTGGCTCGGAATCCGAATGGATCACCCGTGTCTCGGTGGGTATCCATTGCCCCCGCGAGTGCAGAGCCAGTGCCGTGCACGGGCATGCGGGCCGACCCCCGGCGCGCCGCTTCGTGTTGGGCAGCAAGCGGCGACAGCGAACACAAGATGGGTTACAACGGGCGCTCGAAGATCAGACTGACCCACGTCGTTCCCCGGCGTACCGCTCCCAATGGGCTCAGGGACCCGGAGGAAGGCTCATGGATGGTCTACGTCGGTCCCCGACCGCCCTCCGGGGTCGCGTGAAGTTCTACGACGCCCCGGGGCAGGAATCGCGCGGTGAGCGCGAGACCCAGTCGAACGGCCATGTAGAGTACGAAACTGGTCCCCACGATGAAGAAGCTCGCCGGGGCGCGATCGAACGTTGGCCCCAAGCTCTGCTCGTAGAACGCTACGAACAGTCCCAGCCAGACGGAGAAGACAGCGATGACTATCGAAACGAGGATCGCCGACGCCGGACTGCGAGTAAGGCGGACAGCAATGGCCGCAGGGGTGACCATCAGGGCGAAGATCAGGAGGACCCCGATCACCTGAACGGCGATGGAGATGGCCACGGCGAGGAGGAGCATGAACACCAAGCCGAGGGCAAGCATCGGCAGGCCCTTCGCCTCGGCCACGTCCTCATCGAGGGATGCGAAGAGCAGTCGGCGGAAGAGCACGAGCATTACCCCGATGACGACAACGCTGGCCTCGAGCGTGAAGATCACCGCCGAATTGCTGATGCCGAGGACTTCCCCGAATAGGATCGAGTACGCCTCGGTGGCGAACCCATTGTAGAGACTGAGGAAGAGAAGCCCCAGGGCGAGCATGAACGCCAACACCGTGCCGATCTCGATGTCCCGGGTGGCGGCTCGCTTGCCCAGCAGGGCCATTCCCGCGGCCCCCGACATGGTGAACACCAAGAGCCCGAACACCGGATTCACGCCCAAGAAGACCGCCCCAGCCGCGCCAGAAAAACCCACGTGGCCCAACGCGTGGGTCGCGAACGCGGATCGACGGAGGACGACGAAATAGCCGATGAGGCCCGCGACGATGGCGATGATTGTTCCCGCCTCGAAGGCGTTCCGCATGAACTCGAACTGCCAGAGCACCCGGAAATCGGTGACGATGTTCCAGCTGAACCCGAAGCTCATTCGTGTTCCCCGCCGAGGTTCTCCTCGCCTCCGACGATCACGATGTTCCCCCGGGAGTCATGGAGGACCTCGACATGGACCCCGTACAGGGCCGAGAGGCTCTCTGAAGTAAGTACCTCCGCGGGCGTGCCCGTCGCCACCCGGCCATTGGCGATGTAGACGACCTTGTCGAGGCACTGGATCAGCGGGTTGATGTCGTGAGCCACCAAGAGCGTTGTCACGTTCCGGGAACGGGTCAGGCTGTAGACGAGGGCCACCAGGTCGCGGCTCCTTCGGATGTCAAGGTTCGATAGGGGCTCGTCCAACAACAGCATCTCGGGGCTCCCCACCAGGGCCTCGGCGAGGAAGATCCGCTGGAGTTCTCCACCGGAGAGCGTGCCGACACACTTGTGCGCCAGATCGGCGGCCCCGACGGCCTCGAGGACAGCGGCCGCCGCTGCGCGCTCGCGACGCCGGGCGAGTCCCGGGCCCCAGCGGGTGCCGGTCACTCCGAGTCGGACGAAGCTCTCACAGTCAATGTGGGTGTCGATGTCGATGGTGTGGCGTTGGGGAACGTACCCGATCCGCTCGTTGCCGCGGTGGGGAGGTTCCCCAAAGACCCCAATGGAGCCGCTCAACGGGCGCTGGAGCCCGAGGAGCATGCGGAAGAGCGTCGTCTTCCCAGCGCCGTTCGGGCCGATGACCGCAACGAACTCCCCCCGCTGGATCCCGAACGTCGCGTCCCGCCAGACCGGCTTGTCCCGGAAGCCGACCTCAAGGTGCTCCGCTCGCACCACCGACGGCCCTCGGGGGGCCGCCGGCGCCCGCGCGGAGGAGGCGGACTGTGGGACGTGCTCGATCACGCCGCCTCATTGCCCCAGGGCATTGGCGTTCAGCGCATTGTAGAGGGCGAGGTACTGGCTGTACATCCAAGCCTGGAACGTGACGTCCGGTGGCTGGATGGTTTCAGTAACTCCCACGATGGGGACGTTGTGGCTCGAGGCGATGGCCTTGAGGTTGGCGGTGATGGGGGTGACCGTCTGCTCATTGTAGACAAGCACACTGACATGCCCGCTCTCCAGTTGGCATTGGAAGACCACGACGCTCTGGGCGGGCGGGTCATCCCCTTCCGCCACGGCCTCCATGAACTCAGGGGGGGACACGAGATTGAGGTTCGTGAAGTTTGCGAGGTAGACAAAGATGTCCTCTGTCGCGGCCACCTCCGTGCCGGCGAAGTGCTGCTTGATGGACGTCGCCTCGCCGTAGAGCTGCGCCAACGAGCTGTTGAGAACGGCGTAGTTCTGGGAAAAGTAGCTCTTCTCTCCGGGAGAGATCTTGACCAGGTCCGAGTACATCGCGGCCACGGTAGTGTTGACGTATATCGGGTTGTACCACTGATGGGGGTTGCCGGAGACCACCCCTCCGCCGACGGTCACCCCGGTGAGCTGACCGACGTTCAAGACGACTTGGCCCGGGGTACTTTCGGCGGAAATGAGCTGTAGCGCCCAGTCATCGTACCCGACCCCGTTGACGATGATGAACTGAGCGTTCGTGATAGCCACCGCATCCGAGGTGTTCGACTCATACTCATGTGGATCGGCGTTCGGATCGGATACGATGCTAAGGACCGAGGTCTGGTTCCCCCCCAGCTGGGCGACGAGACTACCCCAGAAGTTCTCCGCGGCGACGACGTTAATGACCCCACTGGAAGCGGCCCGGGGACCGGAGTGGAGGAGGAGGGATGGATGCGATTCCGGGGCCTGGGATGCGTGAGGTGACAATGCGACCGGGCTGGGCGAGGCGATTCGGATCGCGGGGGCGACTCCGCTCACCGTCGTTTGAACACCGGCGCAGTCGTTCGTGCTCGAGGGGAGCGTGCTGACGTAGGCCGCGTACCCCACCGCAGCAACGATGACGATCACGGCCGCCGCAATGGCTACGAGCTTCATGGATCTCTGCATGTTCTGACTTCCTCCGAATCTACCAAATCTCTAGGACGAACCTAGCTCCCCCGGGTAGTGGAGTGGCAGGGTTCGATGGGCTGACCGTGCGGGCATTCGACAGGGTGTCGTTGCGCGCGGCAGATCTCTTCGATGGTGCGGTGCGAAATGGCCAAATCGATCTCATGGGCCGCGACACATGTCTCGGCGGGCGGAAGTCCCAAGCTTCCGAACAGCGTTTCGGCGACCCGGTGGTGGCGTTGGTACTCCACGAGTGTCCGACGTCCCCGTTCCGTCGTTCGGCTCTTGCCCCGGTGCCGGGACACAAGCCCGAGCTCTTCGAGGGGGGTCAGATGACCGAGCGCCGAGGGCGCCGTGAGGTGCAGTGAGGAAGCGATGGCGTTGAGCGACGCCCCACGATCCGGGGTCTCGACTTTGAAGATTGCCTGCAGTGTGTCCAACTGGCGTCGCGTCAGCTTCTCGAGCGTCTCCATGGGCCCTCGCACACGGAGGACCTATTTGTAGATGGCCCTAATTTTTAGGCCAGCCCAATCGAATCGATTGAGCGGGATTGTTGAGTGGTCCCACGGCCATGTCGGGGTCCCCCCAGTTCCTTGCAATCAAGATGGGGGGAGACCAACGACCTTCCGGCTTGCGTTCGAGCTCAACATCCCGCCTGCTTGAGTGACTTTCGAGCTCGGCCCAGCCCATTCGCTCGAGGAGGACTTGGGGACCTGGAGATCGCGCCGACGGCAGGCCGCGAAGGCGCTGCCCACC
>DATJVA010000159.1:0-4514 GCA_035502015.1 Thermoplasmata archaeon
CACGAGCTCGGTCCCGCCACCGCCCGGGACGTTCGGGTAGGCACCCGGAGGGGCCGGGCCCTACGGGACGGTCAGTCCATCGAGTGGCGGATCAGTTCGATCCAGACCCCGTCCGGACCTTCGAAGTAGGCGAGCGCGACATGACCCTGCCACCGGATCTCGGTGACCTTCTTCGCACCGGCCCTGCGAAGACGTCTACCGGCTGTCTCGACGTTCCCGACCCGGACCCCGAGGTGGTCGAGGCCCTCGCCTGGAACGAACGGTGTCGCGTACTTCGAGCCCTTCGGGTACCAGTTGAGCTCGAGGTGCTGGTGCGAGGTCCGGTCCTCGAGGAGGACCCAGACCCCGCCGTGGGGCATCTTCCCCCGGTGCTTCTCCACCAGGCCGAGAGTCTTCGTGTAGAATCGGAGGGCCTTCGCCAGGTTCGTGACCCGGATCCCCGTGTAGTCGAGGTACATCCCCGCCCGGATGGTCCCGTCGAACTTAGGCCTTCGCGGTTTCGACCCCCCCGTCAGCATCAAGAACGCCTCACGTGTGCCGCCGCGCGATGACCGTCTCCGACCCCGAACTCCGGGAGATCCTCGGACGCGCCCGGACGATCGCCGTGGTCGGCCTATCGGACAAGCCCGAGCGCGATTCGAACGAGATCGCGCGCTACCTCCAGTCGCAGGGGTACCGCGTCGTGCCGGTCAACCCGATGCTCACCGAGGTCCTGGGAGAGAAGGCCTATCCGTCCCTCGCGGCCATCCCGCCGGACGTGAAGGTGGACATCGTGGACGTCTTCCGGCGAAGCGACCAGGTCCCTCCGATCGTCGATGAGGCGATCGCCCGGGGCGACCGGGTCATCTGGATGCAGCTCGGCGTAGAGCACCCGGAGGCGGCCGCCAAGGCGCGCGCCGCCGGCATCACCGTCCTCGAGAACCTCTGCATCATGGTCCAGCACCGGCGCTTGCGGATCCCGCCGCGCGCCGCCTGAGGCACGACGATGGCAACCGCGGCTCCTCCACCGCCCGCCCCGGCTCCGAAGGCCGTGCCTCCTCCCGCGGTTGCGCCTCCGACGCGGCCGCGTGTGGGGGAACTCCACGACTCGGGGACGGTCCGCAAGGATTTCGTGAACGCGGACCGCTGGTTCGCGACCGGCCTCATCAAGGTGACCGGTGACGTAGAGGTCGGGCAGGGCAAGTTCGACGGAACGGTCACCCTCGGCGGCAAGGTCACCGCCGCCGACCTTCACTATCGGGGAACGGTCGACATCCTCGGCGCTGTCGAGGTCACGGCGGGTCTCACGGGTTCGGGTTCGTTGCGGGCGGAGGGAGCCGTCCACGCCGGTACCGCCGAGCTCAAGGGAACGGCCCAGATGGGGGGCCCGCTCTCCGTGGACAGGGGACTGAACGTGCGCGGAAGCATGAGCGCGCCGTCCGCCAAGGTGGGGGAACTCGACCTTGACGGAGAAGCCCACATCCCGGGAGAGCTCACCGGCGGACGTGTGGCGGCGTTCCTGAAGGAGAGCTCCTCGTTCGGCACGGTGCGTGCCCGGTCGGTCACGCTCCACGGGAAGCCGCCGAACCTGGTCGAGAAGATGTTCTTCCGGCGGGTCACGGTGAAGGTCGATCGGGTCGAGGCGGACGTCGCCGACCTCGAGTCGGTGGACGTCCAGTTCGTTCGGGCTCCGCAGATCACCCTCGGCCGGGACGCCCACGTCACCGAGTACGAGGGGACGATCGTGAAGCGACATCCGACGAGCCGGGTCGGCTTCGAGTCGAAGAGCCCACCGCCGTACGGCCTGCGTCGGTAGTCGACCCGTAGCCGCTCGCCTTTATCTTTCCCGGCTTCGTCGCGGCCGCCTATGCCGGCGGAGGAAGAGAGCGCGGGGGCCCCGTCTCCTCTTGCGGTACAATCGCGCGTCCTCGACTATTGGGAGACGACCGGCGTCCCCGCCTCGGTCCTCGAAGGCAGGACCGACGGGCCGACCTTCCGGTTCACGGAAGGTCCGCCGACCGCGAACGGCGTCCCGCATGTCGGCCACCTGATCGGCCGGACCGTGAAGGATGTCGAGCTCCGCTATCGTCGGATGCGGGGTCACCACCTCATCAGCCCTATGGCCGGATGGGACTGCCACGGGCTTCCGGTCGAGCTCGAGATCGAGAAGCGTCTCGGCCTGAAGTCGAAGAAGGAGATCGAGGCGTACGGGGTCGAGCGGTTCTGCGAGACCTGCCGGACCTCCGCGCTCGAGGTCGCCTCGGTCTGGCGCGAGATGAGCCGTCGGGTCGGCTACTGGCTCGATTACGACCGGGCGTACAAGACCATGGACCCGCCGTACATCGAGAGCGTCTGGTGGTCGCTCAAGACCCTCTACGACCGCGGCCTGCTCGAGAAGGGCCACTACGTCATCCCGTACTGCCCTCGGTGCGAGACCCCGCTCTCGTCGCACGAGGTCGCGCAGGGGTACCGGGAGATCTCCGACCCGTCGATCACGGTGCGATTCCCGCTCCGGGGCCCGGGCGAAGGGGATCGCGACCTCCTCATCTGGACCACAACGCCGTGGACGCTTCCGGCGAACCTTCTGGTCGCGGTGCGCCCCGACCTCGAGTACTCCGTCGTTCGAGGGGCGGATGGGCGGCAGCTCATCCTCGCTTCCGCGGCGGTTCCCCGATACTTCCCCGAAGGGGCGGAGGTCACCGACCGGCTCCCCGGCTCGGCCCTCGTCGGCCGAACGTACGACCCCCCGTTCGACACGCCGGGACCCGCTCCGG
Organism: Thermoplasmata archaeon; assembly: GCA_035502015.1. GTDB lineage: Archaea > Thermoplasmatota > Thermoplasmata > Lutacidiplasmatales > UBA184 > Lutacidiplasma. The sequence continues at coordinate 2,754 of DATJVA010000159.1, forward strand.
GCCGGCATCGGGTCGTCGCGGCCGACTTCGTGACGACGGAGGAAGGCACCGGCCTTGTCCACATCGCGCCGAGCTTCGGCATCGACGACCAGAAGCTCGGAGCCGCCGAGAAGGTCGGAGTGTTCGACCCGCTCGATGACCGCGGCGTCTTCACGGACCTGGTCCCGCTCGTCCGGGGGAAGTCGTTCAAGGCCGCCGACCCGATCCTGATGAAGGACCTCGAATCGCGGGGCCGCCTCTACGCCCACGGGACGGTCCGCCACACCTACCCGTTCTGCTGGCGGTGCGATTCGCCGCTCCTCTACCGCGCGGTCGACTCCTGGTTCGTTCGCACCTCGCGGGCCACCGACCGGTTGGTCCGGCACAATGCGACCGTCGAGTGGATCCCCTCCCACCTCCGGGACGGACGGTTCGGGAACTTCCTCACGGAGGCGAAGGACTGGGCGCTCTCCCGGAGCCGATACTGGGGCACGCCGCTACCGATCTGGCTCTGCCCGGACGGCCACGTCACCTGCATCGGGAGCTTCGCGGAGCTCGCGGAGCGGGTCGGCGCGCCGCTCCCGAGTCCGTTCGACCCCCACCGCGTCACCGTTGACCGGCTCTCGGTCCGCTGCGCGTCGTGCGGGAAGGCCGCGAAGCGCGAGCCGTACACGATCGACGGTTGGTACGACAGCGGGTCGGCTCCGTTCGCGCAGTTCCACTACCCGTTCGAACCCGGTCCGTTCGACCCGGGCGCACCGCTCGATTTCATCTCCGAAGGACTCGACCAGACACGGGGCTGGTTCTACTCGCTCCTCGTCATCGCGACGCTCCTGTTCGACCGACCGGCGTACCGCACGTGCCTCACGACCGGGCTCGTCCTGGACGAGGGCGGGCGGAAGATGTCGAAGTCGAAGGGGAACGCCCTCGAGCCGATGGCGATGCTCGAGCGGTTCGGCGCCGACGCCGTCCGCTGGACGTTCCTCTCGGTCGACTACACCGAGCCGATCAAGGTCGGAGAGGCGACGATTCGCAAGACCGCCGCCCGGACGCTCGGGACGCTCGCGAACGTCGCGGCGTTCCACCTCGGGAACTCCCGGCCCGACCGACTCGCCCCGGCCGACTCGCTCCCGGCCCCTTCGGGGCTCCTCGACCGATGGCTCCTCTCCCGCCTCGAAACGACGAGAGCGGAGGTGGAACAGGCGCTCGAGACGTACGACCTCGGAGCGGCCGCCCGCGCCGTGGGGACGTTCGTGGACGAGCTCTCGACATGGTACCTGCGGCGTTCGCGCCCCCGGTTCTGGGCGGACGCCTCCACTCTGGACCGACGGGTCGCCCATGCCACGCTCTCCTACGCGCTCCTCGGCCTCGCCCGGACGATCGCGCCGCTCCTCCCGTTCACCGCCGAATGGCTCCACCAGGAGGTCGGGGAACGTGGTTACCGGGAACGGGACGCCTCGGTCCACCGGACCGAGTGGCCCCGCTCGTTCGGCTCCGCCGACGCGCCGCTCGAGCACGCGATGGACGAGCTTCGCGCGCTCGTCGAGGTCGGCCGGGAGCTTCGCCACCGGGCTGGCGTGAAGTCGCGGATCCCGCTCGCCGAGATGGTGCTGTTCGGTGAACCGTCCCCCGCGCTGGCGGGCCTCGGCCGGGAAGGAGAGGAGCTCCTTTCTGACGAGCTCAACGTGAAGCGCCTTCGCCGCGCGTCGCCCACGGAGCGCGCCGGCCTCCGGGACGAGGAGTGGGTGGTCCGGGAGGACGGAGGGGTGCCGGTCGCCGCGC
>DATJVA010000160.1:0-6148 GCA_035502015.1 Thermoplasmata archaeon
TGTGCGCGCAGGGTGGAAGCTCGGCACCCCTCACATCGCGGTCTACGTCGGAGGGCTCTACGACAACAAGCGGGTGGACCGTCTGGTACGGGCGGTGGCCGCGACCCGAGGAGATTGGGGCTTAGTGGTGATCGGCCCGGATGTCCCCGGGACCGCGTACGACCAAGCCCATTGCGAGACGTTGGCCCGACAGCTCTCGGTGCCGGTCCGCTTTCTCGGCCCGGTCCCCCGGTCCACGGTGCTCGCCTCGCTTTCCGCCGCGGACGCGTACGTCCAAGGAAGCGCGTTCGAGGGATTCGGGATCGGCCTCCTCGAGGCGATGGCCGCCGGCCGCGCGTTCATCGCGTTCGACGCCGGGGCGGCCCGAGAACTGAGCGCGACCGGCGCCGGCGTCTGCGTCACTTCGGAACAAGAGATGGCGAGTGCGCTCTCGTCGTTACCGGCTCGAGCCACAGAGATGGGGACTCGGGGACGCGCGGTGGCGCAAGAGTACTCGGTCGACCGAATGGTGGACCGGCTGGTCGAACTGTATCTCGCGATCCAGCGCGCGCCACGCGGGCAGCAAGGCGGCGAGGCGCGAGCCGGTGAAGGCTCCGTCGGTTAGGAGAGAACCGCGACCCCCGGAGCTTCGCGACCGGTCGGGTCGCTAAAGCGGCCACCCGAGCCGTGGACGGCAACACCCACGCGAGGAGACATCGTTGTGCAGGGCGGGTGCTCGTCGGCCGACCGTCTCCTGGGTCGCGGGGGATGGAAGTGCACGGGTACGACGGTCGTTCCCCGCCGAGCGGTCCATAGACGAGTGGGGCTGCCCGAATTTGAATCGGGGTCCCGGGCTCCCAAAGCCCGAAGGATGGACCAGTAGAGCGGCCGGAGGGAGGTGCCTCCCGACCGTAGCTACCCCACAGCCCCGCATCACGAACCGTCTAGACCGCGTCCACCCGTTTCAACGTTCGGCCGATGAGGCACACCGCTGGTGCGTCCTCGACGCGCTCGATCCGATATCGCTGCTTCGTGGGCAGAGATGGCCCCGCGCAGACGGTCCAGTTCGGGCAGTCGAGCCGTCGGCACGCGAACCGACCGACCTCCACGGAGCTGCCCACCACGGCACTGCGGGAGTCCACGACCAGCGGCCGCGCGACCGACTTCACCTCGACCACGTGTGCGTCGGTCTCCTGGAGAGCGCACGGGTGCGTTACCGGTCGAACCTTGGTGACCGTGTAGCGCCGACCGGGGTCGAGCGTGAGGCAGGCGTGCCGGAACGGGCACGTCCGACAGATCGGAGCACCGCCCTGGTAATCGAACTCGAAACCTTCCCGCGACTCGGCGATCGCGAGGAGCGTGATCTCGGCCATGCTAGCCGATCACCCCGGTGACCGTGGCGAGCCGCTCGGCGGCTTCGCGGGTGAGACCGTTGTCGCCCAGGATCGTGTAGCGGTCGGGACGGATCGAGTGGGCCATCACGAGCGCCTTCACGACCTCTTCGCTTCGAACCCCGAGCTCCCGAGCCGTCGTCGGCGCGCCGATCGTGAGGAGGGAGTTCTTGAGGCGTTTCCAGTCCCCGCCGTGAAGGTACATCATCATGATCGCGCCGACGCCGCACTGCTCGCCGTGGAGGCTCGGCGTCTCGCTCACCCGGTCGAGCGCATGGCTGAACAGGTGCTCGCTGCCCGAACAGGGACGTGACGAGCCGGCGACGCTCATCGCGATCCCCGCGACCAGGATCGGACGGATGGCGATCCAAACCGACTCCTCGAGGTTCGGTTTGATCGACGCGGCATGGTCCATGATCTCCTGAGCGGCGTATTCGCTGAGCGTGGCGGCGGTGCTGGAGTATTCCTCGTTGCGAAGTCGCACCGCGAGCCTCCAGTCGAGCGTTGCGGTGAGGTTCGAGATGACGTCGGCGCATCCGGAGGCGAGCAGACGGAACGGCGCCTGGACGATCAGCTGGGTGTCGGCGATCACTCCGATCGGCACGGCCCCCTCGGAGCTTGTGATGTTCGTGGTGCCGTGCAGCGAGGCCCGGGGGGAAGAGATTCCATCGTGCGCGGCCGAGGTCGGCAGGCTCAGGAACGGTATGTGGAGCCGGGCAGCCACCACTTTCGTGATGTCGATCTTGCTGCCGCCGCCGGCGGCGACCAGGAACTCCGCCTTTGCGTCGCGCGTCTCCTGGGCGATCCGGTCGACCTCGGGCTCGTTCGCCTCGTGGGCGACGATCGTCGTCGCGTGGAACCCTCCTTCTTGGAGGATGGAGGTCGCGCGCTTCCCCGCGATTTCGCCGGTCTTCGGACCGGTGACCACCGCTCCGGTGTTAGGAAAGCCGAACTGACGGCAGGTGGTCGCGAGCTCGTCCAGCACTCCGTGGCCGACGAGCACGATGCGAGGGAACACCATCCCCTTCGCCTTACCGAAGACGGACTCGTATCCCGGCATCGTGACGCGTGACGACGGTTCTTGCGATGCCATGGGTCAGAGAGGCGGACGACGGAACGTGCCTCTTTAGCCTAACTGTACGCGGGAGCGGCGGGCGCCGTCAGCGACCGGGGGCGTCCCCCCAGAGCACCTTGTGTTCCTGTAACATCACCCGGACATCGAGGTGGTCGCGCAGCACCCAGTCCGCGAGCCGCCCGGCATCGCTTCCCCAGACCGGTTGGAAGACGATGGTCGCGGGCCCTCGGTACTCCCGGACGACGCGCAGCGCGTACCGATAATCGACCCGGTCGCCGATCACGAACTTGAGCACGTCCCTTCGACGCAACAGCGCCAGATTCGACCACCGGTTGCGGTCCTCCATCCCGGAGGAGGGACACTTCACGTCGACGCTCAGGACGAGTCGAGGGATGCGAAGGTACGGAGAAACATCGAGCGACCCCCCCGTTTCGACCACCGTCGTCACCCTGCGCTCAGCCAGCCGTCGGGCGAGCGTCACGGAGTCTGCCTGAAGCAGCGGTTCCCCGCCGGTGAGGCAGACATGCCGGGTCCGGTTGCGCTTGACCTCGGCAAGGAGGGAGCTGATGGAGCGTTCCCGTCCCGGCCCGAACGAGTACTTGGTGTCGCACCAGGAGCAGCGGAGATTGCAGCGGGCCGTGCGGACGAACGTCGTGCGGACACCGGTCAACGGCCCCTCGCCCTGCAGAGAATGGAACACCTCGATGATCCGCATCTCGCCCGGTACGACGGCCGCCGGGCTAAATCGGCTCCGGTCGGTGCTTGAGACGCCCGACTGTCGAGAATGACTCAAATACAGTGACCGTGTCGATGGCGGCCGATGGACGCGGCCCGGGCACGGCACTGGCAGGACGCTTGGCGCCGAGCGGGGATCGCCACGGGTCAGCGGGTCCCGGGTCGGGGAAAGTTCTACGCGGTGAACGCGTACCCGGGTTCGAGCGGATTCCTCCACATCGGGACAGTACGGGGGCTCCTGTACACGGATGCGTTCCACCGGTACCACCGGATGCGGGGGGAGTCCGTCCTGTTCCCGTTCGGGGTCCACGCCTCGGGACTGCCGGCGGTCACGTTCGCCCAGAAGGTAGAGGACCGTGACCCGACGGTCCTTCAGCAGCTCGACGACGCACGGGTCTCGGCGGAAGATCGGGAGAAGCTGAAGGAACCGGAGTTCGCCGCCCGGTTCCTCGGCGACTCGTACCGGGCGGTGCTCGAGGCGATCGGGGTCCTGTACGACCCGTCCACCTACGTGACGACGATCGACGAGGATTACCGGGCGTTCATCCGCTGGCAGTTCCGTGCCCTCGAGCGAGCCCAGGTGCTCGTCCGGGGGACCTACACGACCTCGGTGTGCCCGGTCTGCGGCCCGGTCGCGGTCGACCCCTCCGAGACCGACCTGTCGACCGGGGGGGACGCGGAGCTGCTTCGTTTCTCGACGGTCCCGTTCCGGCTCGATGACGGTCGAATCCTTCTCGCCGCCACGCTCCGACCGGAGACGGTCTACGGGGTGACGAACCTCTGGGTCGCCCCGGCGACGAAGCTCGTGGTCTGGCACGAGAAGGAACAGGCGTACCTCGTGGCGAGACCCGGCGCGGAGCGGCTTGTCGAGCAGCACGGGGGCCGCATCGGCCACGAGGTGCCCGCGTCCGAACTGGTCGGTCGGCTCGTCGAGGTACCCCTTCGAGGCACCAAGGTCCCGGTGCTCGAGAGCGCCCTCGTGGACCCGGCGATCGGCACGGGAGTGGTGATGAGCGTGCCGGCGCACGCGCCGGCCGACACGGCGGCGCTGCGCGCCCTGCCGGAGGATGTGCGCGGGAGGCTCGAGCCGCCCCCGATCCTACTCAAGATCCCATCGCACACGTCGCTCACGAGCTCCGAGAGCGACCTCCTCGCCGGCGATGGCACACCGGCGGAGAGAGCGCTCCGCGCCACCGGAGCGAGCGGGCTCGACAACACAGCGGCGCTCGAGGAGGCGACCGAGCGGCTGTACCGCCTCGAGTTCTCGCGCGGCGAGATGACCGTGCCCGCCCTCGCCGGGGTGCTGGTCCGCGAAGCCCGGGGCCAAGTGGTGGAGTTGCTGGCCCGACAGGGCCCCACCTTCGAGCTTCAGGAGTTCTCGAAACCCGTGCGGTGTCGCAACGGCCACAACGTCGTCATACGGAAGGTTCCGGACCAGTGGTTCTTGGCCTACGGCGACCCGGAGTGGAAGGAGCGCACGAAGGAGGCGCTGTCGCGGGTCGCGACGTGGCCGAGCGACTACGGCCGCGAGCTTCCCGGGGTGATTGACTGGTACGAGGACCGGCCGTGCGTTCGCAAGGGGCGGTGGCTGGGGACGCCGTTCCCGCTCGACCCGGAGTGGATCATCGAGCCGATCGCAGACTCGACGTTCTACATGGCCTACTTCATCGTCCGCCGGTTCGTGTCGACCGGACGGCTTTCGGTCCCCCAGCTGACCGAGGGGTTCTTTGATTACGTCTTCCTCGGCAAGGGCCCGGGCGAACCCGCGGTCGACCGGGACCTGCTCGAAGAGGTCCGTGCGGAGTTTCTGTACTGGTACCCCCTCGACATGAACCTGGGCGGCAAGGAGCACAAGCGCGTGCACTTCCCTGTGTTCCTCTTCACGCACGCCCGCCTGCTTCCTCCCGAACTTCAGCCGCGCAGCATCTACGTCAACGGCTGGATCACCGGCCCGAGCGGAGCGAAGGTCTCCAAGAAGGAGATCTCGAGCAAAGGGGGCCGGATCCCCCCGATCGACCTCGCCCTCGAGACCTGGGGACCGGACGCCCTGCGCCTGTTCTACGCGATCGCGGCCTCGCCATCCCAGGACGTCGTGTGGGACCCGACGCTCGTCGAGTCCGCGGTCGGCCGGCTCGCCGAGGTGGAGCGCCTCGCCCGAGAAGCGCTCGCCGGAGATGCACCCGGACCGCCGGAGCTCGACGCCTGGCTGTTCTCCGCGATGCACCGCACCGTCGCTTCGATCCGCTCCGCCTACGACCAGACCGACCTTCGGACGGCGGCGGAGGCGACGTACGTGGGCGTCCCCGGCCTCCTTCGACGCTACTACGCCCGTGGTGGAGTCCCCGGTCAAGCCACCGCCCGGGTCGGCCGCGCCTGGGTTCGGCTCCTCGCACCCATGACACCGCATCTCGCGGAGGAGCTTGGCGCGGGGATTTTCGCGGGACTCGTGGCCGTCGAAAGCTTTCCGAGCGTCGACGAGTTCCCCCGTTCGGAAGTGGCGGACGCCCACGAGATGTTCCTCGACCGGGTCGAAGAGGACCTGCGGGCCGTTCTCCGCCCGGCGGAGGAGCGGGGTGAAACGACGGTCGAGGAGGCGGTGTTCTTCGTCGCGGAACCGTGGAAACGGACCGTCGAGCAGTGGATCCGCGAAACGATCGACCGGGGCGAGGTCCCGAGCCTGAAGGACCTGATGGTGCGAGCGTCGAGCGACCCCGCCGTCACCGCCCACCGTGCGGAGATGGCGAAGTACGTTCCCCGGGTCGCCCCGCTCCTTCGCGGCGAACCACCGGTCTCCGGTCCTATTGTCGAGGAGGAATCAGCCCTGCGGGGCGCCGAGGGGTACCTTTCGCGTCGCCTCGGATTCCCGTCGGTCCGGGTCGTCCGCGAAAGCGAGGCCGGTGAGCTTGACCCTCTGAACCGGCGGGAGCGCGCCCGTCCCGGTCGACCGGCGTTCTACCTTCGTCGCGCG
>DATJVA010000161.1:0-35547 GCA_035502015.1 Thermoplasmata archaeon
ATAGCGCCCCCGCGCCCATCGAGATCTGGAACAGTGTGAACGCGATCGCGAGCGGCACACCGACGAAGAGGCCGGCGGTGTAGGCGAACAGCTCCTTTCGCTCGTCAAAGAGCGTTACCGGCACCTGCGGGGTCGCGAACCGGCCGACCTCGAAGTAGAGGAAAGCCGCCGAGAGGAGCACCCCCACGACCGCGCCGATCGTCAGCGAGGCGACCACCATCGTCAGTCCACCTTCCGGCCGGACGCGAGGAACCCGGTGTGCCCCAGCATCTCGAACGCGGGTCGCGTCCCCCCCTCGCCGACGTGCAGCCCCCGCTCGAGCAGCTCCACGGCGTGGACCTCGTCGAAGCCGACCTCCCGGAGCGCGCGGACCGTCCGCTCGAGCTGGTTGTACGTCGGGGTGTACGTCGCGACATAGCCGCCCGGAGCGAGAGAAGAGCGGGCGGACGCAAGCACGGTCCACGGCTCGGGCAGGTCGAGGACCACGCTCGAAAGGTCGGTCGCGTCGAGCCCCTCCTGCGCGACGTCCCTCTTGCGGAAGGTGACCCGCGCCTCCAGACCGGCCCGCCGAACGTTCGACCGGGCGGCCTCCAGGAAGTCGTCCCGACGGTCGTAGGAGATCACCCGGCCGCTCGGACCCACGCTATAGGCGAGGACGATCGTGAGAGCCCCGCTGCCCGCACCGGCCTCCGCCACCGTTGCACCGGGGCCGACCCCGGCAAGAAAGAGGAGGTGCGCCGCGTCCTTCGCGGTGACGATCTGGGCGCCGCGTCGGATCGACCCGAGGAGGTCGGAGAGCGACGGCCGCAGCGCCCGGTACTGGCTTCCGAGCCACTCCACGCCGCTTCCGGGGGACCGGCCGATCAGTTCCGTGAGGTCGAGGATGCCTTCGTTCCCCAGCTTCTGCGGACCTCGCGCGAGCCGGAGAAGGATCGGCGCCTCCCCCGTGCGCTTGAGAGCGACGGTGTCTCCCTCGACCCACGGCTCGCCCACCCGGGTCCCCTCCTTCCCAGCTTCCCCGGGGGAGGTATTAACCCGGCGCATCGGGAACCGGATGCCTTGGGGGGGCCGGTCCTTCCGCCCGGAGGTTGCGCCGCCCGGGTCGGCCGTCGACAACCGTCATAAGCGACCCGAGAATCGTATCGTTCGCCCCATGGTCGCCTACGAGGACGACGACCTCTTCCCGGCGCCCCGCGAAGTGCTCTGGAGGCTTCTCGAGGACCACCTGGACGACAAGAAGATCGTCGACATCCATCCTCTCATTCAGTCGCAGCACACGGTCAGCCGCTCAAGCGACGGGGTGGTGGTCGACCGGGTGATCGACGTCCGACGCAAGCTGAAGAAGTCCCGCTGGAAGATCGTCTTCTCGCCCCCCGAACGGGCACGGTGGGAGGTCCTGGAGAGCGAGGGGCCGTGGACGACCGGGAGCTACCTGGAGACGACCTACACGGAGGAAGGCAAGAGCACCCGCATGCGTACCCGGGGCGACGTCACGGTGATGAACCTCCCGTTCTTCCTCTCCCAGGCTCGGACCGTCCGACGTGTGTTCACGGACATCCATACGGAGGACGTGTGGTACCTCCGGCGGTATCGATACTGACGGTCGCAGGCAGGCGCGACTTTAGATAGGGCGAGCGATGGCCGGGGGCGCTGCGGGCATAGTGTAGTCTGGTTATCACATAGGCTTGCCAAGCCTATAACTCGGGTTCAAATCCCGGTGCCCGCACTTCCAATTTCTCGGCAGGAGATGCGCGCGAGGGTCGGTTCCGACGGACGGTTCGACGTCGTCGTGGGACAGTTCTTTGGGGGTTACGGACCCGGAGGGTGGAACGCTTCCGACGCGCGCCCCGGCGCCTCGCCGCCCTTCCACGCGGACCGCGGCCAGCCACCGTCCTCGTTGCGGGCGAGTCGGATCGCCATGCGCGAGAGCTCCGAGATCCACGTCGCCGCCATCGCTTCGTCGAGCGGGACCTCGCGGAACTCGGCGATCTCTGGGGGGCGCGCCGACGGCACTCCCGAGACGTACTCGAGCGCGAACGCGAAGTAGACGTCGCTCTCGTCCTCGGCGAGCACCTTGTGCCGGGTCAATAGGAGCGAGCCGACGCGCACTGTGACCCCCGTCTCTTCCTCGAACTCCCGGACCACCGCCTGCTCGAGGCTCTCGCCCGGCTCGACGTAGCCGCTCGGGACGGTGAATCGGGTGCGGTAGACCGCGCGGTTGACGAGCGCGCATCCGTTCCGAATGAGGACACCGCCGACGCCCACCCGTGTGTGCGGCGGAGGGAGCGGGGGGAGCGACGGTTCGGATTGCGGTGGAGCGGACACGGGAACGGCAGGGAGACCCGGGGCGCTTAGGCGTTTCTTTCGAGCGGGCCGGATATCGCGGGAGCCCTAGACGGCGCCAAGCAGGGAGTCGAGGAACCCGATCGGCGGGGTGCCGAACGCGAGCAGGGTGTCGTGGAACGCCTTTCGGGAGTTCCCGAACTTGGTCCGGATGTACTTTTCCCGGACGTCGAGGATCGCGAGCTTTCCCAACGTGTAGCAGAAGTACTCGGGGTTGTACGTGCCGCGGATCGCCTCCCGCTGCGCGTGGACCTCCTCGAGGTGCGCCTCGGTACGTAGCAGCCGGGCCGCGTCGGCGACCGACATCCCCTGGGTGTGCATCCCGATCGAGACGATCAGCCGGCAGTCGCGGAGCAGCGCGTCGTGCAACTGGGTCACTTCGGCGGAGGTCGACCGGCCGTCGAACCCGGCCTCGAGCGCGGCCTGCTCGCAGTAGTGCGCCCACCCCTCGATGAACGAGTAGGAGAACCAGACCTTCCGGGCGAGGCTCTGCTCGGTCCGGTGGAAGTGGAGCGACTGGAGGTAGTGGCCCGGCCAGACCTCGTGGACGGTCGTGTTCTTCAGCATCGCGTGGTTGAGCGTCCGCATCCATCCCTCGGTCTGCGTCGCGTTCCAGTTCGGGTCGACCGAGGTGACCCAGTAGATCCCGTCGACCGGCTTTTCGAACGGCCCCGGACAGGTCATCGCGGCCGTCCAGAGGTCGCGGGCCCAGGACGGGGTCTCGCGCACGTGCACGACCTCGGGCTCGGGGATCGTCGCGAGCTCCTGCTCCCGAACGAACTCACGGGTGTCGTCGGCGAGCTTTCGGGCGAGCTCGATGAGCTCCGACGCGGCCGGATGGTTCTCGTAGAGCCGGGTGATCAGCTGGTCGATCGAGACGTTCTCTCGGCGGGCTATCTCGGCGAGGCGCTCGCGGTTGCGCTTCAGGTCCTCCCGACCTCGGCGGAGCACTTCGTCGACCGAGAGAGTGAGCCCTTCACGGACCCAGAGGAGCCGTTGGAACCGCTCGCGTCCGAGCGCGAAGTCGTCGGTGGCGTGCGGGAGGCGCTGTGTCTGGAGCCACTCGGCGAACGAGCGGACGGCGGCGTCCGCTCCTTCGCGCGCCTTGCGGACCTCGTCACCGAGGTCGTCCGAGCCGGTCCGGGCGAACGTCTCCCCTTCCGCGAAGTGCGCGGGCAGGCCCTGCGCGATCTGAACGGAGAGGGTGACGAACGGGCGGGGCAGGTGGGGCTCGAGCCGCCGCTTCGCCCCTTCGAGGAGCGCCGGCACCGAGGTGAGGATCCGGACGATCGAGGCGACGCGGTCGGCGATCGGGGCATAGTCCCGGGAGATGTAGTTCGTGAGGTCCGGCTGGAAGAGATAGCTCATCGGGTTCCGGTCGAGCTCTCTCGTCTCCTCCAGGTCGAAGAGGTTCCCCTCGAGCTGGAGCCGCAGGAGCTCCCGGTCGAGCCGACGGGCGGGGCTGAGCTCGGAGTCGGTGATCGCTTGGACCTGACGCAGGAACTCCTTCGCCGTGGTCGCCCATCGGTCGGTGCTCTCGACCGACAGGTCGGGGAGCAGGCCATCGTACTCGTGGAGACCGAGGTACGAAGCGGTCGTCGGCCGGAGGACGAACAGGTGGGCGATGACCTCCTTCTCGAGCAGGGTCAGCCGGTCGGTGTTCTCCTTCGGCATAGGTAGCCGGTCCCGACCTGCCCGTTTCGGTAGATAGGGCTTACGCCAGACCCGAGCTCGCGCTCCTTCCCGACCGAGCTCTGCGGCCCTCCCCCTGCGATAGGTCGCCGCGGACCGCCGTTCTCGCCCGTGGGACTCTCGGACAACCGCGGCCCGGTCGCCCTCGGCGAGGGAGCGTCGGCCCGCGACGATCGGCCCGGACGGAGGGTCGTCTTGGAGGCGGAGGCCTCGCGGCTCTTCCGAGCTCACCGGGGCGGGCGAGGTGACGCTTTTCTGATAGAGGTGTTACGTTCCCGCATGGCGCGCGTGCGGCGTGTGACCGTTTCGGGACACCGGTCGTTCGAGTACGTCTCCCAGGGGAAGGGCCCCGCCACCCTCCTCGTGCACCCGGGCGGTCCCGGAGGGACCTACCACTACCTCCGGGGGCTGCTGAAGCTCGCGAGCGCCAACCTCCGGGTCGTCCTGTTCAACCCCCGCGGAGTGGGCCACAGCTGGGCTCCGAAACGGACCGGCGACTACACGATCGCGAACCAGGCCGAGGACGTCGAAGCGATCCGCCGCGCGCTCAAGATCACCGAGCTCCACCTGCTCGGCTACGAGGCCGGCGGGTTCGTCGCGCTCGAGTACGCCCACCGCTACCCCCGGCCGCTCACGTCCCTCCTTCTCTGCGGGACCGCAGGGAGCGCGGAGGAGATCCGCGCCGCGAACCGTCTGATGGTCGCGTGCGCGAGCCCTCGCCAGCGGGCGCGCATCCGGGAGCTCACCCGGGCGAAGGCGTTCAACACCCCGGAGTACCAGGAGCTCGCCGAGCGGATCCGAGAGCCGTTCTACACCCGGTTCCTGAAGGGCGTCCCCAAGGACCTCAAGGCGACGAAGATCAACCCGACCGTCTTCCGGGCGATGATGTCGCCGAAGGGCGACCTCTACGCCGTCGAGGGGACGATCGCGAAATGGGACGGGCGCAAGTACTATTCGAAGCTCGAGCTTCCCTGCGTGGTCGTCGTGGGCCGGTACGATTACTTCCTGGGCCCGTCCGTTGAGATGGCCGAGCGGATCGAGCCGGCGCACCTCCGCGTGCTCGCGAACTCGAGCCACCTCGCGATCCTCGAGCAACCGAGGGAGTTCCTCGCAATCATCTCGGAGTTCCTCGGCGACGTCACGGGCTGGTAGTCGCTCCCGCCGCTCCGATAGACGTAAACGGCCCCGCGCTGACTACGGGACGCGCAAAGGCGTCCATGACCCCCGAAACCCCCTCTCCAGATGCCGAAACGCCGGCCCGCCCACCGGTCCGCCTCAAGGTCACGCCCGAGGCGCGTGCGGCCCTCTCCGCGGCGCTCACCGGTCGACCGAAGGGTTCGGGCATACGCATCTGGGTCGAACGCGGCATGCGCCCCCATGCCCAGATGATGATCGACCACGCCTCCGTCCGGGACCTCCCGGTCGAGGTGGACGGCCTTCCGCTCCTGCTCGACGAGAGCAGCCTCAAGTTCCTCCTGGACGCCGAGGTCCGCTACCACGCGGAACCGGGCCGGACCGGCTTCGAGGTCGTCGGACCGTTCCTCCCGTCGGCGACGGCCCCACCGGCCCCCGCCGCTCCTCGGCCCGCCCCCGCGACGGCCGGGACCGCCCCGGCCGCCGGGTCGGCGCCCGCGCAGCCGGAGGTCGAGCAGAAGATCCGGGACGCGCTCAAGAACATCTACGACCCCGAGATCCCGATGAACATCATCGACCTCGGGCTGATCTACGGGATGGACTGGGACGCCGAGGGCGGACTGACGATCCGCATGACGTTGACCAGCCCGGGGTGCCCCGTCGTCGAACAGTTCACCCAGGAGGTCGCCACCGCCGCCCGCGCCGCGAGCGGGGTCGAGAACGTCCGGGTCGATGTCGTCTGGGAGCCGCCCTGGGGCCCGGACCGGATGACCGACTTCGCCCGACGGCAGTTCGGTTACGCCTAGGGGACGGCGCGACCGGCACGGGCCCTCCGGCCCCGGACCCCGATCAGTGCACGAACAGCCAGACGACGTTCGACACCGCCAGCGAGGCGAGCATCACCGGGAAGGCGCGCCGGAGGTACTGCCTCCACCCGATGACGATGCCGGCTTGGCGGGCCGCGCCGAGCGCGACCAGGTTCGACGACGCGCCGAGCGGAGTGCCGTTGCCGCCGATGTCCGTTCCTACCGCCGCCGCGTAGAGCATCGGCGCCACGGGGAGGCCGGTGTCGACCCCGACCTGGCCGATGAGCGGGGCGGACGCCGCAGCGAGCGGGACGTTGTTCACCACCGTCGAAAGCAGGCCGAGGCCCCAGAGCAGCAGCGTGCCGGTCAGAAGGAGGTTCCCCGTGCCGGCGGTCGCGATGCCGCTCGCGATCCCTCCGATCGCCCCGGTGGTCTCAAGTCCGCCCACGAGGATGAACAGGCAGAGGAAGAACCCGATCATCTCGAGGTCGAGCGCGAGCAGCATGGGCCGCAGGTGGTGCACGCCCCCGATCGCGAGGGCCACGAGGCCCCCGGCGAGGCCGACCTCCCAGACCGGTATCCCGGTCAGCGGGGCGGCGGCGATGAAGGCGATCATCGCCGCGAACGCGCCGAGCGCGGTCCCGAGCCATGGGCGGTCGACCGAGGGGGGAGCGAGCGGTACGGGCGGGGTGGGCGGAGGCGCGCGGTCGACCGACCGAGAGAACATCCAGAGGGCGACCAGCAGCGCGGCGAGCGCCGCCGGGCCCGTGTGGAGGAGGAAGTCGGTGAACGAGAGATGCCCGTACGTCCCGAGGATCACGTTCGGAAGGTCCCCGACGTACGTGGCGGCACCACCGATGTTCGACGCCGAGATCTCCGCGAGCAGGAGCGGGACCGGGTCCTGGCCCGACGAGCGCGCCACCTCGAGGGTGACGGCGGCGAGGACGAGCATCACGGTGATCGAGTTGATGAACGCCGAGAGCACGAAGGAGAGCAGCGTGAGCGCGAGGAACAGGCGCATCGGCCGTCCCTCCGTCCGCGCGATGAGGCGGTAGCTGACCCACCGGAAGAACCCGAGCGAGCCGAGGAGCCCCGAGAAGAGCAGGAGCCCCGCGAGGAGGGCGAGCGTGTTCCATCCGACCACCCCTCCCTCGCCGTCCCAACCCGATGGG
The DNA here is from genome assembly GCA_035502015.1 of Thermoplasmata archaeon. Taxonomy (GTDB): domain Archaea; phylum Thermoplasmatota; class Thermoplasmata; order Lutacidiplasmatales; family UBA184; genus Lutacidiplasma. The sequence goes on from DATJVA010000161.1 coordinate 7,148, forward strand.
AAAAGGTCGGTCCACGGCACCCATCCGACGACGAGCAGTACCGCGGCACCGGCCGCGGCGATCGCAAGACGGTACCGCTCGAAGAACGCGAAGAGCCCGTAGGCGATGACGAACAGCGTAAGGGCCGCGATGGCCGTCGAGCCGAACATGAACCCCGTCTACCGGCCCTGGTCAACGCCCAGCCAGCGACGGAGCTTCTTGAGGTTCTCGATGGTTCCGATGACGAGGATCGCATCCCCCGGAGCGAACCGGAAGGTGGAGGGCGGGTTGAGCACCGTCGAGTACTCGCCCTTGGCGTTCGGCCGCGCGTAGCCGACGACGAGGCAGTCGCTCGAGGTGCGCACGAGGTGCTCCGCCTCGAGGAGCGGCTGGTTCGACACGGGGGTCTTCGCCGTGAGGACGAACTCCTCGAGGTCGACGCCGAACGCGGTGGTCGTCAGGTCCTCGATCGTGTTCGCGACCTCGGGCCGGAACGCGGCATCCGCGCAGATCCGTCCCCCCATGTCCCCGGGAGAGGCGACGTACGTGACGCCGGCCGAGCGGAGGGTGTGGCGCAGCTCGGGCCGGTTGACCGAGACGACCACGCGACCCGCCGGATTGAGCTCGCGGACGTTGAGCGTGGCGACGAGGTTCGCCGTATCGTCCTCGGTGCAGACGATCACCGAGAGGGCGCCGGCGACGTTCGCCCGGCGCAGGATCTCCTGGTCGGCCGCGACGCCGTACGTGACGAAGAGTTGCTTTTCGTCGGCGAGCAAGCGGATGTTGGCGACCTCGGCCGGGTCGTTCGTCACGACCGCGACCTTCTCTCCCTGCGCGATGAGCTCCCGCACGGCCGCGCGGCCGACGGCGCCCGTTCCGAGCACCACGACGTGCCCGGTGAAGTTCGTCCCGAGCGTGCCGAGAGCTCGGTGCTGGGACTCTTCCTGGACCCCCGAGATGATGACGGAAACGAGGTACGCGCCGAGGAACACCTCGGTCGCAGCGATGCCGATCGTGAACGCCCGCGCGAGCGAATCGTTCGGCACGACGTCCCCGTAGCCGATCGTCGAGAGGGTGACCATCGCCCAGTAGAGCGAGGTGAGGAGCGAGTGGTTCCCGTCCTCGAGGACGTAGAAGCCGAACGTGGCGATCAGCACGACGGCCACGTACCCGGCGAGGAACTTCCACAACCGGCGGAACAGCCGGCCCAGGTACGCGAGCTGCGGCGAGGGCATCGGGCCGTCACCCACAAGGAGTTCCTAAAAGCTTCGTTCGTGCGAACGGGGACGTACGGTGGGGACCTATCGGCGTGCGAAGAGGACCCGGTTGGTGAAGTCCTGCCAGATCACCCCGACCTCCCGAAAGCCGGCGCGGCGCAACGCCCGCTCGTGGACGCTCAACGATAGGTCACCGTGCGCCGGGTGGCTCGCCGCGCGACGTTCGCGCTCCTCGAACAGCGGACGAAGGGCCGGGATCTTCTCGGCGGACCTCCACCACGCCTCCCACGCGCCCCACTCAGAGTCGAGACCGACACGCCGCTTTCTCTGCGTGCGGACCCGACCGGCCAATCGCTCGAACGCCGGCGCCGAGTCGCCCCACGGAAGGTGGTCGCCGTTCAGGAACACCCCGCCGCGACGGAGGAGCCTTCCCAGGTCCCGATACAGCGAGGTGAGCTCGGTCCGCGTCAACCAGTGGAGCGCCGTTGTGCTGAGGGCGGCATCGAACTTACCGGGCGGAAGACGGTCGGTCCATCCCGGTGCGCCGAGCTTCGCCTCGACCCAGGAGAGACGGCCCCGGAAATCCCCGAGAGCTCCCCGGCCGATCCGAAGCGTCACGGGGTCGTAATCGACGGCGACGACGTGGGCCCGGGGGAACCGCCGGAGGACCCGAACGCTGAGCGACCCCGGCCCGGAGCCGAGGTCGAGGGCGGTGAACTCCGAAGGAACGCTCGCCTCCAGCGCGTCGAGCATCACCGTGAAACGCCGTTCGCGCAGCCGGTTGAAGCTCTCCTGCTGGACGTCCCAGCTCTTGAGCAGCGCCCGCCAGTTCGGCCCTCGCGACGTGCGCACCACGTCGCGGCCAAGCCGAGAATCGCTTATTTCGTCCCCGGCAGGGTTCGCGATGGTCCCCGAACGAACGACCGGCCCCGCTTCCGCGAGGAGCCGGCGTCGGTTCGGCGAGGGCGTGACGGGAAGGTTCGGGCAAAGCCCGCACCGGGGCAAATGGTAAATAGGGTGCCCAAGGTGGCCGAGCCCTTGACGGCTGCCGCGCTATCGGCGGCCGAGGGAAGCGAGCGAGTGACCGACCGTCCTACGCCGCGCGCCCTCGGTCCGGAGGAGTTCACTCGCTTCGAGCGGGCCCGCATCCTCGGGGCCCGTGCGCTCCAGATCTCCCTCGGAGCCCCGATCCTGACCGACGTCCCGGTCGGTCTCGTCGACCCGGTCCAGATCGCGGAGCTCGAGTTCGCTGCCGGGCGGATCCCGATCACCGTACGCCGCGGCGCCTCCAGTTAGACCCGGTCCTTTCGACCCCATCCGGGGCCTGAGTTCTAGACCCCTGCTTCGTCGAGGGCCTTGGCGCACGCGCAGGTCGGGGCGGTGGCGATGCGCGGGATCAGCTCCGAGAGCACCTTCTGCATCCGCTCCGCGTTCTGGGCCATCGTTGCGAGGATCTGCCGGGTCTCGACCGGGCGGTCGGCCCATACGTCGAAATCGGTGACCATCGCAAGGCAGGCGTAGCAGAGCGCGCGCTCGCGGGCGAGCGTCACCTCGGGTACGAGCGTCATGCCGATGATGTCGGCGAACGACCGGAAGAACCGCGACTCGGCCCGCGTGCTGAACCGCGGACCCTCGACGCAGACGTACGTCTTCCCCTCCGCGAACGGGAACCCGAGCCGGTGGCCGACCCCCGCGGCCTCCCGCAGAATGTCGAGGCAGAACGGGTCGGCGAGCGACACGTGGTAGACCTTTCCGCCGTCAAAGAACGTCGTGGGGCGCTGCTTCGTGAGGTCGACGAACTGGTCCGGCAGGACGAACGTTCCCGGCGGAAGCTCCTCCCTGAGCGACCCGACCGAGCTCACGGTGACGATCGCCTCCGCGCCGAGCGAGCGGAGAGCGTCCACGTTCGCGCGGTAGTTCACCCGATGGGGAGGAATCGTGTGGCCCGGGCCGTGCCGAGCGAGGAACAGCGTCCGGACACCGCCGACGGTCCCCTCCTCGACCGGCCCCGAAGGGGCACCCCACGGGGTCGCCACCTTGTGCTGCCGGGTCGTCCCGGAGGAGAAGATCCCGGTGATCCCTGATCCCCCGATGACCGCGACCGTCCGACGAGCCTCGGGCATCCTCTACCGTCCCTCCCGTGCGGCCGCCGAACCGGGCCCGTGCGCTCGCAAGTGAAGCCGTGCCATCACGACCTCGCCCCGGGTCCGTTCGAGGAGCGAGCGCGCCACGTCCTGCTTCGGCTTGAGCTGAACGATCGCCCGGGTCGTGTCGAAACGGAGGAGGTCGCGCGTCAGTGAATCCATCAGTGCGAGGTGCGCCTCGGCGCCCGCGAGGTCGTCGTGGGCGAGGCGATCGAGGACAAGGCGACGGACCTCGCCGACGACGTCCCCGAGGCCGAGCAGGTACGGTTCCGGTTCGACGGCGAGGTCGGAGGGACCCGGGAGCTCTTCCCCCGCCACCACCGCGGCGAGCAGCGTCGCCTCGACCCCCTCCTGGAGGGCATCGAAGGCGAGCCCCTCGTCACCGCGTCCCTCGCGGCGGACCCAGTCGGAGAGCTCCTCGAGCTCCCGACGCACCTCCGCGACCGCGGGAGGTACCGACCGCTCGGAGTGAAGGCGGGACATCGTCGCTTGCGCGAGCCGGCGCAGCCGGCGGGCCCGCTGGTAGAGCTCCTCCCGCCGCAGCTCCCGCTGGCGAAGGTGCGCCTCGATACCCGCGAGCGCCCCCTCGGGGACCCCCGGCGACGCTCTCGGGTCCGAGCTATCGGAAGAGGGTGAACCGTTGGTCATCGTTGCCTCCGTCGAGGATCCCGAGCCGCACTCCCGCGTCGAGCCAGCCGTGCGCGTAGCTCGCCGCCGCGAGCGCGCGCTCCCGGTCGCCGGCCGCCGAGAAGTGCTCCGCGTCGGCGAGATAGGCGCGGGCCATCGAAAGGAAGTCGTCGGAGGCGCCCCGGAGGAACGACCGCTCGGGCGGCGCCGGGGTGACGCGCGCCAGCGCTTCCCGCGTGAGGCGGAGGTACTTCTCGAGGAGCGCCGGTTCGTCCGTCACGTTCGGAACGAGATAGCGAGCCGACGGATGATATAATCCGTCGGTGGGGGCCGGCCGAGCGCGCCGACCCTCAGCCTTTCGGGACCTTCTCCCAATCCTTCAGGAATCGCGCGAGCCCGAGGTCGGTGAGCGGGTGCTGGACGAGCTTTTCCATCACCGAGTAGGGCATCGTCGCGATATCGGCGCCGGCCTTCGCCGCCTCGAGCACGTGGACCGGGTGCCGGATGCTGGCGACCAGCACCTTCGTTCCGAACCCGTAGTTCCGGTAGATCTGGACGATGTCGCGGATCAGGTCCATCCCGACATCCCCCTGGTCGTCGAGGCGTCCGATGAACGGGCTCACGTACGCGGCCCCGACCTTCGCGGCGAGCAGCGCCTGGTTCGCGCTGAACACGAGCGTCATGTTGACGCGCGTCCCCTCCTTCGCGAGGGTCTTCGTCGCTTTGAGGCCCGCCGCGGTCATCGGGACCTTGACGTAGATCGAAGGGTGGATCTCGCGCAGGTGACGCCCTTCGCGCAGCATCCCCTCGGTGTCGGTCGCGACGACCTCGGCGGAGACGGACGGGACGCCGAGCGCGCAGACCTCGCGCAGCACGTCCTCGAACTTGCGTCCCTCCTTCGCGACGAGCGTCGGGTTCGTCGTGACCCCGTCCAGGATCCCGATCTCCCACATCGTCCGGATCTCGGTCACGCTCGCGGTGTCCAGGAACAGCTGCATGGATCGACCGACCTCTCCTCCTTCCGAACCTCGTCCGACTACTGAACCTTGCCGCGGCTGCGGAGCAGCTCCCACGCCTCGTCCCGGATCCGCTCCTTCGACATCCCGTACTTGTCGAGGAGCGCCCACGGCTCCCCGGACTCCCCGAAAACGTCCGGCACCCCGACGCGGCGGACGGGGACCGGGTAGTTCTCGGAGGTCGTTGCGGCGACGAGCGCCCCAACGCCGGTGAGCACGGTGTGCTCCTCGAGCACCAGGATCGCTCCGGTGTCCCTCGCGGCCCGTAGGAGCGCGGCCGCGTCGCACGGCTTGACGGAAGCGAAGTCGAGCACGCGCGTCGAAACGCCGACCTTCGCGAGCTCCTCCGCGACCTCGAGGGCGCGTGCGACGAGGGCGCCGACCGCGACGATCGTAAGGTCGCTGCCGCTGCGCAGCTCCGCCGCCTTACCGATCCGGAACGACCCATCGGAGACGGTGGGGAGGTTCTCGCGCGTCAAGCGGACGTAGGCCGGCCCGGGACGCTCCGCGACGGCGAACGTGGCCGCGCGGGTCGTCGGCGCGTCCGCCGGCACGATCACGGTCATGCCGGGCAGCCCGCGCATCAGGCCGATGTCCTCGACGATCTGGTGCGTCCCCCCGTCGGCCCCGACGAGGAGGCCACCGTGGGTCGCCACGATCTTGACGTTCGCCCGGTTGTAGCAGATCGACTGGCGGACGAAGTTGTACGCCTGGCCGGCGGCGAACACAGCAAAGGTGCTCGCATAGACCGTCCGGCCCTGAAGCGCGAGGCCCGCGGCCATCGACATCATCGTCGGCTCCATCACTCCGACGTCGAAGAACCGGTCCGGGTACTTCTGGCCGAACAGCACGGTCCGGGTCGAGCCGGCGAGGTCGGCGTCCAGGACCACCAGGTCCGGGTCCTTGCCCCCGAGCTCGAGGAGCGCCTTGCCGTAGGCGTCGCGAAGGCTCTCCGCCTTGCCGACGACGGCCGCGCTCATGCGGGACCCTCCGCGGACCGGGACAGCTCCGCGAGCGCTTGCTCGGCCTCGGCCTTGTTGGGGGGCTTGCCGTGGTACTGGTGCTTCCCCTCCATGAACGAGACCCCCTTTCCCTTCACCGTGTGGGCAACGATCGCGGTCGGACCGTCGGTGTGGCGGCGCGCCGCCGCGAACGCGTCGAGGATCTCCGGGAAGCTGTGGCCGTCGATCTCGAGCGTGTGGTAGCGGAACGCGCGGAACTTCTCCGCGATCGGCTCGATCCCCATCAGCGACTCGGTCGAGCCGTCCGTTTCGAGGCCGTTGCGGTCGAGGATCACCACGAGGTTCGAAAGACGGTAGTGTCCCCCCGCCATGAGCGCCTCCCAGGTCGGTCCGGCCTGGCACTCGCCGTCGCCGATGACCGCGTAGGTTCGGTACTCCGAGTTACGAAGGCGGGAATCGAGCGCCATCCCGACGGCCATTCCGATTCCCTGGCCGAGGCATCCGGTCGACGCCTCGATGACCGGAAGCTTCGTCCGGTCGACGTGCCCTTGGAGGCGGCTCCCGAGCTGGCGGAACGAGGCGAGCTCCTCGCGCGGGAGGAACCCCCGCAGCGCGAGAGCAGCGTACATCGCCGGGGAGGCGTGCCCCTTCGAGAGCACGAGACGGTCGCGCTCGGGCCAGTCGGGTCGCGCAGGGTCGATCCGAAGCTCCCGGAAGACGAGCGCCGTAAGGAGGTCGGTGACCGAGAGGCTTCCTCCGGGGTGGCCGCTCTGGGCGGCGTAGGTCATCCGGATGACCTCTTGACGGATCTCCCGGGCCGTCGACTCGAGCGAACGGAGCACCTCGACCGGCGTACCTTCCGGCATGAGCGGCGCGCCAACGCAGGACGCGCTATTTGACTGTTGACCCGACTCGCGCGCCCCGCCGGGCCGGCGGGCGCGCCGCCGGCGCTTTGGTCGGTGGTTCGATGAGCGAACGGAGGGTCCGAAGGTCCGCCGCGTAGCGCGCGTAGCCGTTCTCGTCGATCGGCGTCTCGAGGTATCCCGGGGTCTCGGCCCACCGGGGGTCGTTCACCACCCGTCGGAACCCTTCGAGCCCGACCTCTCCCTTCCCGATGTTCTCGTGGCGGTCGAGATGGGAGCCGAGCGGCGCCTTCGCGTCGTTAAGGTGGAACGCCCGCACAGTGCCTCGTCCGAGGACGCCGTCGACGCGGTCCATCAGGGCGCCGTAGCTCGCATCGTCTCGGAAATCGAAGCCGGCGGCGAACAGGTGGCAGGTGTCGAGCGCGACACCGACCCGGTCCGGCCGGTCGACCTGCGCGAGCACGGAGGCGAGCTCCTCGAACGTCGAGCCGAGGGTCGTCCCCTGGCCGGCGGCGTTCTCGAGCAGGATGTGGACCCGACCCTCGGGGGCCTTCTCGAGCGCGAGACGAAGGCTCTCCGCAATCGTCTTGAGACCCGCGTCGACCCCGCTCTTGAGGTGCGCCCCCGGGTGGAAGATGAGCGCGTCCGCCCCGAGGAGGTCGGCGCGCCCGAGCTCGTCGAGAAACGCCTCTCGCGAGCGCCGCAGGACGAACGCCTTCGGGCTCCCGAGGTTCGCGAGATACCCATGGTGGACCGCGGTCGCCCGCAACCCTTCCGACCCCACGGCCGCGCGGAACTCCTCGGCGGCCGCCGGGGCGATCGCGGGCCCGCTCCACATCTGGGGGCTCTTCGAGAAGATCTGGATCGCGTCGCATCCGATCTTCCGGCCCTCGCGCACGGCGTTCGCGAGCCCGTCCGCGATCCCGATGTGGGCACCGAGCCACATGCGGGCCGGGCACGCGCGCTCGAGGATTAAACTACGCCATCGCGGCGGGGAAACCGAGGAGGCTGACAGCTTTCCGCGTTTCCCGTAGGCTCGCGCACTTCAGTACTGCGCGGAACGCCAGTGGGCTTAACTTCCGGGTTCGGAATGGGACCGGGTGTTTCCCCACCGCTTTGGCCGTCAGCCGAGCGGTCGGACCGAAAACCCGTATTTAACGTTGCGCGGAACGCGCACGCGAGACGGACCGTCGCCGCGGTAGCGAGTGCCTCGGCGGGAGGTCGTTCGACTCCACCGTCCAGATGTACCACGTGCCGCGGGCCTGGCTGAGTCGACGCCCGTCCTCGCCGAAGAGGTTCCCCTCCGCGAACGCGAGATGGCGGCCTCTCCGCAGCACCTCGCCTCGCGCGGTCAGCGTGTCGCCCTCGCGGGCGGCACGGAGGAACTCGACGTAGAGCGACGTCGTGGCGGCCGTCTCGCCCGCTCCGAGCACCGACAGCACCGCGGCGCCCATCGCCGTGTCGAGGATCGTCGCATAGACGCCCCCGTGGACGACGGAGTTGATGTTCAGGTGCCGCGGCTCGACGCGTCCCGTGACCGTGCACGTCCCGCGCCCGCTGCGCTCGATGTCGATCTTGAACCCCATCTCGTGGTGGAAGCCGTGCCGCGCGGCGCGCGAGAGGTCCGGTAGCGGTGGCGTGGGACGGGGTTCGGGCAGGTCCTTCCTGCGGGGCACGTCCGCCGCGAGTGTCCGCCGCGGATAAGTACTCCTCGGAGCCGTGCCGGCGACGACCGATGCCGCGCGGAACGTCGCTCGAGGCGACCTACGAGGCGCCTCCGAACATCGCGCTCGTCAAGTACTGGGGGGTCCGGGACCGCGAGCACCAGGTTCCGTTCAACTCCTCGATCTCGGTGACGCTCGACCGGATGCGCTCCCGCACCACCGTCCGGTTCGACCCGGGCCTCGGTGACGACCGCGTCCGGCTGAACGGCGAGCCGGCGACCGGTGGTCCGCGGGACGGCATCGTCCGGTTCCTCGACCGCGTGCGCACGCTCGCCAACGTGACGTACGCCGCCGAGGTCACCTCGGACAACAACTTTCCCACCGCGAGCGGCCTTGCGTCGAGCGCGAGCGGCTTCGCGGCCCTCGCCGGTGCGTCGACGGCGGCGCTCGGCCTTCGTCTATCGGACCGCCAGCTCTCGCAGCTGGCCCGCTTCGGCTCGGGGAGCGCGTCCCGATCGGTGTTCGGGGGATTCGTGGAATGGCGGGCCGGAACCCGCGCCGACGGTTCCGACTGCTACTCCCGACCGCTCTACGGACCGGACCACTGGCCCTCGCTCGTCGACCTCGTCCTCATCGTGAAGGGCGCACCGGTGAAGGTCGTTCGCTCGGAAGAGGCGATGCAGGCGTCCGTCGCCACGAGCCCGATCTATGCCCGGCGACAGGCGGAGCTTCCCGCTCGCAGCCGCAAGATCCGCGCGGCGATCGGAGCGCGGGACGCGCGGCGCCTGTTCCCGCTCATCATGGAGGAGTGCGACAGCTTCCGCGAGGTGTGCGAAACGACCCGGCCGTCGCTCGACTACCTCACCACGACCTCCCGGGCGCTGATCGCGGAGGTCCGCTCCGTCAATCGCGAGGCGGGCCACGCCGTGGCCGGCTACACCCACGACGCGGGCGCCCACCTCCACGTCTTCACGCTCGCGCGCGATGCGGGAGCCCTCCGCCGACGTCTCTCCCGTCTCCCCGGCGTGGAGCGGACCGCGCTCCTCCATCCCGGACCCGGCGGACGCCGAGTGCGCTAGCGGACCCGGCGGGCCCGTCGCCGGTCGGTCCCTTCTCAGAGGACGTGCCGGTCGAACTCGGGGGCCGGCAGCTCGAGACCGAGCGAGCGAACGAGGGTCGAGACCTCGTCGATGTACCGCCGCCGGGCCTCCTCGTTCGTCCACCGCTTGAGGCCGTACTCGATCGCGCGTCGGCTGGTGTCGGAGTTCGAGTGGCCGAACATATCGAGGGAGCGCGGGTACCACTTGTTCACCGCGGCCTGCGCCTCCTCCTTCGTGCCCGAGTACTTCGGGCCGTCCTGGACCATCCGACGGAGGACGCTCGCCCCGAAGTTGAGGTGGAGCTGTTCTTCGCTCAGCATGAGCGGCATCGCGCGGGCGAGCGGACCGTAGGAGCACTCCTGGAACGCGCGGAGCTGGTAGACACCGACCCGGTCGACGAAGCAGGTGAACGCGCCGACGTCGCTCCATCGGTCGAACTTCATGTTGAAGGCGTCGAGCTTGTGCTCGCCCTCCTTCTTCGTGAGGAGCTCGTCGATCATGCGCTGGCCCTCCTCGCCGAAATCGCGGAGGATCCGGCACGCCTGGAGGCCATGCCGGGCCTCGTCGGCGATGATGCGGGACTCGATCCACCGGTCCTCGAGCGTCGGGGCCTTGTCCAGCCAGGGGCGGTGCTGCTGGATCGAGGCGAACTCGGTGTCCGCCTGCACGACCAGGAGCTTCACCACGAGCTTCCGCATCTCCGGCGGGACCTCTTCCGCCGTCTCGTACTTGCGGACGCCGGCCGACGAGCCCCAGAGGATCTCCCGGACCGGCTCGATGGTCCCTCCTTCCTGAATGCTCCTCGAGGTCGGGGTCGCTTTCGCGTTCGGGTCGTGGCCGGACATGGGCGAGTGACCTTCCTAGAAGTTCAACGTCCCTTAAAGGTGGGCTTTCGCTTTTCGACGAACGCGCTCAGGCCCTCCTTCGCATCCTCGGTCACGAAGAGCCGGTTCTGTAGCTCCCGTTCGAGGGCGAGGCCGGCGGTGAGGGGCATCTCGACCCCTTCGAGGACCGAGCGCTTGATCAGACTGACCGCGCGCGCCGGGCCGTGGGCGAGCGCTGTCGCGTACGCCTGTACGTCCTGCGCGAACGTCTCCTTGGGGTAGACGTAGTTCACGAGCCCGATCGCGAGCGCCTCGTCCGGGGTGAGGAGCTTTCCCGTGATCATCATGTCGAGGGCGCGGGAGGTCCCGATCAGCCTCGGGAGCCGCTGGGTCCCACCGGTCCCGGGGAGGACTCCGAGCGTGACCTCGGGAAGGCCGATCTTCCCGGAGTCCTTCGCCATCATTCGTAGGTCGGTCGCGAGGGCGATCTCGAGCCCGCCGCCGACGCAGTGGCCGTTGATCGCGGCGATGACGATCTTGGGGGTCGAGGCGAACTTGTCGAGCGTCTCCTGACAGTGAAGGCAGAACATCGCCTTGAAGTCCGGCTGGCTCTGCTTCAGCATCTCGATGTCCGCGCCGGCGCTGAAGAAGCCGGGCACGGAGCTCGTGAGCACGACGACCCGGGCGTTCTCGTCGAACCGGAGCTCCTCGACCGCCTGGTCGATCTCCTGCATCATCGCGAGGTCGTAGGTGTTCGCTTTCGGCTTGCCGATCTCGATGTACCCGACGTGGTCGTCGACGCGGGTCCGGATGTACTTTCCCTGCATGCTTCGCTGCGTCCCCTGGCGCGGTTGGGGACCGGCAAACCCGGAGGCGGATAACGGCGACGCTCGGCCTTGAGGGGGGTCGGTCAGCGGCGTCGAGCGCGGGTCGGACGCTTCTCCTCGACCCGCCCGTCGGGGAACCCGACGACCACGAGGCTCGCGAGACCCGAGAAGATCCCGACCTCGACGACGCCGGTGTGACGGCGGATCGCCTCCGCCGCAGCGGACGGCGCGCGGATCGGCTCGCGGGGCGAAAGGTCGAGGATCTCGTTGCCGTTGTCGGTGACGAACGGCCGACCGTCCGGGCCGACCCGCAACCGGACCCGGTACCCGTCGTCCACCAGCTCGCGCTCGAGGACGGGACGGGCGAACGGGACGACCTCGACGGGGATCGACGCTCGCTCCCCGAGCGCCCCGACGAGCTTGGAGGGGTCGACGAGGATCACGACCGACGCCGAGCGACCCGCGAGGAGCTTCTCCCGGAGGAGCGCACCCCCGCCGCCCTTCGTCATGTCGAGCGCGGGAGAGACCTCGTCCGCGCCGTCGAGCATCAGGTCGAAATGGTCGTCGCCGCGAAGGGGCCGGACCGGTATGTGGAGCTCGCGGGCGAGCTCCTCGGTCGCGCTCGAGCTCGCGACGCAATCGAACTTGCCGCCGGGGAACTGCTCCGCGATCGCGCGGACCGCCTGGGCCGCCGTCGACCCGGTGCCGAGCGCGATCCGAAGGCCCGGCTGCACATGGTGCTCGACCGCGTAGCGCGCCGCGACCGTCTTCGCCCGTTCGAGGTCTTCCGGCACGACCCCCGGAATCCGTTCCCCTATTCAACCCCGCGCCGCCGCCGCCCCACACCGTTAAACTCGGGCCGTCCTCCCGGTGCCGAATGGTCCCGTCGTCCCCGAGCGACCATGCGCCCGTCGTCGTGTCGATCGGCGGGTCTGTCCTTCTGACCGGCAGCGGGGACGCCGAGTACCTCGACCAGCTGGCGAGCCTCCTTCGGCGGTGTGCGAACGATCGCCCCCTCGTCGTTACGGTCGGGGGCGGTCGCACCGCCCGGGACTACATCGAGGTCGGCCGCGCGTTGGGACTCACGGAGGTCGAGCTCGACGAGGTCGGGATCGACGTGACCCGGATCCATGCCCGCCTCCTAGCGGCTCGGGTGGGACCCCCGACCCCGGCCAACCCCCCGACCACCGTCCCGGGAGTGGTCGAGCAGCTGCGACACGGTTCTCCCGTGATCCTGGGAGGGACCGAGCCGGGGCACACGACCGACGGGGTCGCCGCCCTGGTCGCCGTGCGGATCCGGGCGGCGCGGGTCGTCAACGCGACCAACGTCGACGGGATCTACGACCGGGACCCGCGGGCCGACCCCTCCGCCCATCGCCTCGAGCGTCTGAGCTGGCCGGAGTTCCGTGCGATGGTCCACGCCGCCACGACCGGTCAGGCCGGTCAGAACTTCCTCTTTGACCGTCTCGGGGCGGACGCGCTCGCCCGGGCGAAGATACCGCTCCTGGTCGTTCCGGGTAGAGACCTCCCGAACCTCGAGGCGGCGATTTCGGGCCGTGCGTGCCGGGGCAGTCGGGTCGGCGACGTCGGGCCCGAGGAAAGCCGTTAGTAGCCCGGCGAGGGTCGCTCCCCCATGGTACACCGAGTCGTCTTTCTAGGACCCCCCGGCGCCGGCAAGGGAACCCAGGCCGCCCGGATCGCGCGCGAGCTCGGGGTCCCCCACCTCTCGACCGGCGACATCCTGCGGTCGGCGGTCGCGGCGCGGACCCCGCTCGGGATGGAGGCCGATGGATACATGCGGGCAGGAGGTCTCGTCCCGGACGAGCTCGTCCTCAAGATCCTTCACGAACGCCTCGACCAGCCCGACGCGCGGGTCGGATACCTTCTCGACGGGTTCCCCCGTAACCTCGCCCAGGCGGAAGCGCTCGGGAAGTTCTCCCAGGTCGAAAGGGTCGTCTCGCTCGAGATCTCACCGGACCTCCTCGTGCAGCGGCTCTCCGAGCGCCGGGTCTGCCCGAAGTGCCAGTCGGTCTACAACCTCTCGACGAAGCCCCCCAAGGTGGCGGGGAAGTGCGACCAGGACGGGACCGCGCTCGTCCAGCGGCCGGACGACCAGGCCGAGGCGATCACGATGCGGCTCAAGGTCTACGCCGAGCAGACCGCGCCGCTGCTCCACTACTACCGCGAACGCCGCCTGCTGCGGTCGGTCGATGCGGCCGGCACCCCGGACGAGGTCGCGGCCCGGGTCCGAAAGGTCCTCGCGTAGGAGGGAACCCCGGGTCATCGCGGGACCCGTAGCACCTCTCCCCGGACCCACTCTCTGCCTTCGAGGAACAACCGGACCCCTTCGAGGTAGCCCGCCATCGCGCCGAAGGTGCGGGCGTCCTCCGGGCAGGCCCCGGCGGCCCCGAACTCGATGACCCCTCCGTGCGACACCACGAGCAGACGGCCACCGTCGTCCACCTTCTCGAGCTGCCTTCTCAGAAGCTCCGACTGGCGCCGCGCGTACGCCGCCGCGGACCTCTTCTCCTCGGTCAGCCGGACGTAGTCGGCGAACGAGCGGGCGTTGGAACTCTCGACCAGCCGGTCCATCTCGCTCGGGATGAGGGCGAGCTCCGGGAGGAGGACCTCGGGCGGGAACCCCACCGCCTCGGCGGTCTCTACGGCGCGCGGGATCGGCGAGGAGACGACCCGGTCGAAACGGCCGAGCGTCGGGGCCACCCGACGTGCGATCTCAAGGCCCTCGGCGTTCAGGTGGATTCCACCGGGGTCACGGCGGCTGTGCCGACGGTGCTCGACCACGCGCATTCTGGACCGTCGGACCGAATCTCGGCGGAGAGTTTATAGCTCGACCGCCGCTCCTCGGACCGTCCCGGCTTAGCTCAGTGGTAGAGCGGGGGACTGTAGGTGAGACTGCCGGAGACCCCGGCGGCCCCCGTGGATATCCTCAGGTCGCCTGTTCGAGTCAGGCAGCCGGGACCTGAGGACGGACGAGCGAAGTGATCCCCGTACGAGCGAACTAGCTACCCGGACGGAGCGGTCGCTCGAACCAGGCGACGTCCCAGTACCGGCCGAACTTTCGGCCGACGCGGTGGAACGTGCCGACCGGACGGAACCCGAACCGCCGATGGAGGCGCACCGACGCCGGGTTCGGGAGGGTAATGCCGGCGACCGCCCGCTCGACGTCCTCGTCCACGATCGAGGCGAAGAGCGCCTCATACAAACGGGACCCGATGCCCCGGCCGACGTCCTCCGGGCCGCAATAGACCGAGGTCTCCACCGTCGTCGCGTAGGCGGCCCGAGGACGGAACGGACTGCTGGTCGCCCAGCCAAGCAGCCGACCGTCATCGTCCAGTGCCACCATGAGCCGATGCCGTCCTCCGTGGGAGTGCTCCCGGAACCACCCACGGCGGTCGGCCACGCGCACGGGAGCGACTTCGAAGGTCGCCGGGCTCGTGGACACGTAGTGGTTGTACACCCGGAGCACTCCGGCGAGGTCCGTCCTCCGCCCGGGCCGTACCGCGAACCCCATCCGGCTTCCTAGCAGTGTCGACCGCGCGGCGGCGCAAGAACCCATCGGGGGAGAAAGTGGAGAGTCGCTCGGAAACGTGGTGAACCCCCTGGACGATCGCCGTCGGGGTCGATGGTTCCGAGAACGCGTGTCCAGCCGAGCGGGTCCCCCGGGCCCGCGGGACGGGTCGGGCGCGAGCGGCCGGGCAGTTCGGGTACACCATGCGGTTGTCGGGATTCGAACCCGAGTAGGTAGCTTGGGAAGCTACCGTCCTAACCGCTAGACCACAACCGCAGGGCGTCACCCGGAAGGACGGGCCCTGATAGGGTTTGTGCGAGCCGTCTCACAGGAGGAAGCCGACCGATTCCGACGGGATCGACGGGGCTGTCGCGAGGAGGTCGTCGTTCGAGACGAGACGCTCGGCGGCGTGGCTCGCGACCCCGACCCGATGGAGGAGCTTGCGGGTGCGCGCCAGGTCGTTGGTCGAGAGCGCCACGAGCGTCTGGTTCCCTTCGCGGGCGACGAGGATCGCCACGCTCTGGATGTTGATCGCTTCCTTGGCGAGCGTCTCGAGCACCCTAAGGAACGTCCCCGCCCGGTCCTCGAGGCGGACCGCGATCATTTCGCGCACCTCGACCTCGAAACCGGCCGAGCGCAGCAGGGCCATCGCCCGGTCCGGGTCGTTGACGATCAGACGGACCCGGCCCTTCCCGGCGGCCGAATCGACGCTGATCGCGGCGAGGTTGACCTTCTCCTTCGCAAGGGCCCGCGCGACGTGGGCGAGGGCGCCCGGACGGTTCGACAGCGTGAACGTGATCTCTCGGAGGACCATCCTAGGGGGTAAGAGCAGGGGGCTAAAGGGTCGACGATTCGTCGGTTTCCTCCCGGGGTGCGCCGCGCACATATTTATACCCGAACCGGGCCTAATTCACGCTGCTCGAAGCGCATGCTCCGAGCCGCGGTCCGTCGAATGGGGGGAGTAGCAGCTCAACGGTCGGCGCGCCGGTATCGCCGCGCGCGCCGTCTTCGCTCGCACAAGCGCGGCGTGGTCGCCGTCATCGGCACCCTCCTCTCCCTCCTCGTCTTCTTCGCGCTGTTTGGGATCTTCCTGACCCAGTACCTGCCGCTCTGGATGACCGATAACGAGTCGGCCTTCACGAGCGCGGCGGCGAACTCGTTCGCGCAGTTCAAAGGGGATGTCGACAGCCAGTACGTCCTCGACGCACCTCCCGTCCTGGGGGCGCCGTTCACGGTCAGCTCCGCCGGGATCCCCCTCCTCGCCCAGCCGACCGAAGGCACCCTCTCGTTCCTCCCTCAGACCTGTCCCGCCGGGTTCTACACCGTGTTGAACGATGGGGGGAACGCGTCGCGCATCGGCCAGCCGGTCAATCCGGCGTACTGCATCTTCGAGAATCAGACGATGTCCTACGGTCCGGGAGGGATCCCCAACTTCAACCTGGAGGCCGTCACGGGTGTCCTCGAGCTGCAGCTACCCAACCGCTACTTCACGGGCGAAACGTTCCAGTATGAGGCGGACGGAGTCATCCAGGTCCAGTCCGGGAGCTACCAGATCATGGCGTTCGCGCCCCCGTTCAACGTGACCCGCATTGCCGGCAACACGACCGTTGCGTCGACCTTCCTCCAGCTCAGCGGGAACGCCACGAGCTTCATCAGCCAGGGGACGGTGGAGGTCTACAGCCACCTGCGGTTCAGCCAGTACCTCACGTCGAACGGGATCCCCACGGCCCGTTCGTTCCAGTACACCTACGAGGTTGGGACGCAGAACCCGTGCGCCTGGTCGCAGCTCATCCAGTCCCAGCTGAGCACGAGCGGGGTACCGGCGAACCAGTCCATCTGGCATCCCTACGTGGGAAGCTGCGCGAACCCGAGCGGAACCACGACCGTGCTGCAGCTGACGCTCACGGCCGTTAACTACGTCCAACTCTACTACGCCGGTTCGCAGGTGTCCATCGGCATCGGGAGTTCGTGAGTCACCATGGCGTCGAGCACGTTCCGCGTCAAGATCCCCCGAACCCCCGCCCCGGGCGCCGAACCGACCCCGCTCTCTCCGGCGGCCCCTCCGGGCGAAGCGCCGACCGAGCTGCCGGGAACGTTCATTACGGCGATGCCCGCGCTCCTCGAACCGACCATGAAGGAGCTCGAGGTGAGCGCGGTCAACCCGCCGTACTCGTACTCCCGGGTCACCTACAACGACCGGAACAAGGAGTACCTCTACGAGGTGATCGAGCCCCAGCTCTCCGCCCACGAGAAGCAGCTGGTCGAGCACCTCAAGGCGACGCTCAATCGCATCCTCGGCAGCGACGTCGGCGGCCTGAGCCAGGCCGACAAGCGGGCGTACCTGCGCGAGGAGGCGCGGGAGTACTTCCACAGCCGCGGCATCACGCTCTCGCCGATCTCGATGGAGCGGATCGTCTACTACACGCTCCGCGACTTCGTCGGTTACGGGCCCGTCGATGCGCTGATCCGCGACCTCGAGGTGGAGGACATCTCGTGCGATGGGGTCGACGTCCCCTTGTTCATCTTCCACGGGAAGTACGAGAGCGTCAAGACGAACGTGACGTTCGCCGATGAGCAAGCGCTCGACTCGTTCATCGTCATGCTCGGGCAGCGCTGCAACAAGGCGGTCAGCGTCTCCGCCCCGATCCTCGACGGCACGACGCCCGAAGGGCACCGTGTCCAGGCAACGTACGGCCGGGAGGTGACGACCCGCGGCGCGAGCTTCACGATCCGTCGGTTCAAGGAGCGGCCGTTCACCCCCGTCGACCTCGTCGCGATGGGAACGGCGAACGAGGAGATGGTCGCCTACTTCTGGCTCGCCGCCGAGCAGGGCGAGTCGGTCATCGTCTGCGGCGGGCCCGCCGCGGGGAAGACGAGCACGCTCAACGCGATCGCGCTGTTCATTCCACCGACCGCGAAGATCGTCTCGATCGAGGACACCCGGGAAGTGAACCTTCCGCACGAGAACTGGATCCCCGGCGCGACGCGCAGCGGGACCGGGGACCGGGGCAGCGATGGGAAGGCGGCCGGAGAGGTCGACATGTTCGACCTCGTGCGCGCCGCGCTCCGGCAGCGGCCGAACTACATCATCGTGGGAGAGGTCCGCGGCAAGGAGACCTACACGATGTTCCAGGCGATGGCGACGGGGCACACGACCTACTCGACGATGCACGCCGACAGCGTGAAATCGATGGTGAACCGGCTCGAGAACCCGCCCATCAACACCCCGCGTATCCTGCTCTCGGCGCTCAACAACGTCATCATCCAGATCCAGACCCGCAGCGACAAGGGGGTCGTGCGCCGGCTGAAGCAGGTGCTCGAGATCGTCGGGTTCGAGCCCGAAACGAACGAACTGATCACGAACACGGTCTACGAGTGGGACCCCGCGACCGACAAGTTCGTGTTCAAGGGCCACTCGTTCCTCTTTGACAAGATCATGGAACTCAAGAACTTCACGACCGACGAGATGGACGCGGAGTTCCAGCGTCGCACCCAGGTGATCCGGTGGCTCGTCGAGAGCAAGACCACCGACTACCGGCAGCTGTGGCGGACGATCGCTCAGTACTACAAGGACCCGAACGAGGTCATGGCCCGCGTCCAGGCCGACACGACCGCCCGCGGGGCCGCCTTGGCGGCGGAACCGTCGAAGGAGGCGTGAGGAACGTGCCCGCGACCCCGACCGTGCGCGCGACCGCCCCGTCGCCCACGAAGGTAGCTCCGACGCGGCCGATCCGCCTGAAGCGCGGCGAGCAGCCGACCCACTCCAGCATGACCGGCTTCCAGCGGTGGGCCTGGAAGACGTTCCGCGCCCGCGTCGTCGCGCACCCGCCGGACCCCACCCTCGACGAGAACCTGATCAAGGCGCACATCCGGATGCGGTCCGACGAGTACATGGCGATGGTCTACGCCACGACCATCGTCGCCGCGGTCGCGACGGTCGTCGCGGGGGTCGTCATCGGGGTCCTCTTCGTGACGAGTGGGGTCCTTCTCCTCGGTCTCCTCATCGGCATCCTGCTCCCGGTGCTGGGAACGGTCGGGACGTTCTTCGTGCTCCAGAGCACCCCGGGCTCGAAGGCCAAGGAACGCGGCCGCAAGATCGACCGGAAGATCTCACCGGCGATGAGCTTCATCTCGGCGATGAGCTCAGCCGATGTCAACATCGACCAGATCTTCCACGAGCTGGGCCGGCAGAAGATCTACGGCGAGGTGGCAGAGGAGGCGGCGTGGATCACGCGCGACACCGAGCTGCTCGGGGTCGATATCCTGACCGCCATCCGTAACGGGGCCCAGCGGACCCCCTCGAAGCGGTTCCAGGACTTCCTGCAGGGCGTCGTGACCACCGCGACGAGCGGCGGGCAGCTGAAGCCGTACTTCCTGCTCAAGGCCGAGCAGTTCGAGCGCGAGAACAAGCTCGAGCAGCTCCAGCGCGTTGAGACGATGGGGCTCCTCGCCGAGACGTTCGTCACCGTCGTCGTGGCGTTCCCCTTGTTCCTCGTGATCATCATCGCGATCTTCGCGGTCATCGGAGGGGGCGGCCAGTTCATGATCGACCTCCTGTGGGGGATCGTCGGGGCGATGATCCCGCTCGCCCAGTTCGGGTTCATTTTCTTCATGTATTCGCTCGCGCAGGAGATGGTGTAGCGTGGCGACCGAACTCCCCCCGGCCTCGGTCCAGAAGGTCCGTTCGATCGTCGTGCACCCGGCCGCCGAGGCCGGCGCGATGAGCCGCGAGCTCTGGCTCCTGGTCATCGGCGGCGTCGTCGCGGTGGTCCTGTGGATCATCGGGGTCCTCAACTACGTCGGCACGATCACGATCACGCTCTCCCCGGGCGAGACCACCGGTGCGAACCCCGCGCTCGATTTCTTCGTCCTCGGGATGCTCTGCCTGATCGCGCCGTACGGATTCGCCGAGACGGCGCGCCTCCACCGGATCGCCAAGGTGGAAGAGCGCCTTCCGGACTTCCTTCGGGACGTCGCGGAGGCCGGACGCTTCGGCATGACGCTGCCGGACGCGATTGTCGTCGCGAGCACGGGGCGCTATGGGCTCCTGACGGACGAGATCAAGAAGATGGCGAGCCAGATCGAGTGGGGCGTCCCCGTCGCCCAGGCGCTCGACCTGTTCGAGAAGCGGGTCCCGACCCCGCTCACCCAGCGGGTCGTCTCGATCGTCACCCGCGCGAACGAGGCCGGCGGGAACGTCGCGGACGTCCTGACGATGGTCGCCCACGACACCCGCGAGTCGCAGCTGGCCCAGCAGGCGCGCCAGATCTCGATGCTCACCTACGTGACGGTCATCTACATCTCGTTCTTCGTGTTCGTCGTCACGATCTACATCATGGCGGCGGTGTTCCTGCCGCAGATGATCACCGCCGGCTGCGGTGTGTCGAGCTCGTCGCTCGGCAGCTCGGGGGCGATCGCGCTCGCGTTCAACTTCGTGCCGGTGCTGTTCCTCGCGTTCATGGTGGCGGTCATCGTCCACGCGGTGGGCGATGGCATCATGGCGGGCGTCCTGTTCAACGGACGGGTCGCCGAAGGTCTCCAGCACGCGACGATCATGCTCGCCGTCGGGTGGCTTCTGATGCGGTTCGTCGTGCCGCCGCTCAACCCGAACTGCGGATGAGGGAGGGAACGGAACGAACATGTCCGGCGGAATGACCGACGAGAACGTGCCCGAGCCGACCCCGGTCCTCGAGGAGGAGGGCACCGGGATCCCCACCTCCGAGCAGCGCAAGAAGCGGTTCTCCCCGTTCCTGACGCTCGGCGCGTCGCTCCGCAAGGGGTCGGACGAGCCCCGACCGGTGAAGCTCGCCCGTCTCGGGGTCTCGGGTCAGGGCGCCGAACGCGAGATGACGGCGGTCCCGCCGCTCAGCGACCCGGCGCTCAAGGAGCTCGACCTCGCGACGATCCGCCCCGGCCTCTCGTACGTCCGGGTCACGTTCCACAACACGCGCAACGAGTACCTCTACGAGGTGATCGAGCCACCGCTCTCCCGGATCGAGAAGGACCTTCTCGAGCGCCTCCGGGTCGTGCTCGTCGACCAGTTCGAGCCGCTCCCGGAGCACGACCCCGAGACGAAACGGCGCGAGCTGCGCCTGATGGTCGACCGCCAGCTCCAGGAGTGGGAGCTCGCACCGAGTCCCGTCACGAAGGGCCGGATCCTCTACTACCTCGAACGGGACTTCATCGGCTACGGCGTGATCGAGGTGCCGATGACCGACAGCGAGGTGGAGGACATCTCGTGCGACGGTCAGGGGATCCCGCTCTACATCTACCACCGCAAGTACGGCTCGATCCGCTCGAACCTCAAGTTCCAGACGGCCGAGCAGCTGAACGATTTCGTCGTCTGGCTGGCGCAGCGCTCGGGCAAGCACATCTCGGTCGCGAGCCCGGTCCTGGACGCGACGGTGCCCGACGGCTCGCGTCTCCAGGCGACCCTCGGCGAGCACGTCACGAAGCGCGGCAGCACCTTCACGGTCCGGCGGTTCCGCGACAATCCGTTCACCCCGGTCGACCTGCTCAAGTTCCGCACGATGGGCCCCGAGATGATGGCGTACCTGTGGATCGCCATCGAGAACGGCCAATCGATGATGGTCTGTGGCGGCACGGCGAGCGGGAAGACGACCACGCTCAACGCGACGCTCCTGTTCATCCCACCCCAGATGAAGATCGTCTCGATCGAGGACACCCGGGAGCTCAACCTTCCGCACGAGAACTGGGTGCCGTCGCTCACGAAGGCCGGGTTCGGCGCGAAGAACCTCGTGAGCGGCAAGGCGGCGGGCGAGATCGACATGTTCGACCTGCTCGCGGCCGCGCTGCGCCAGCGCCCGCAGTACCTGATGGTCGGAGAGGTGCGCGGGGCCGAGGCGTTCATCGTCTTCCAGGCGATGGCGACCGGCAAGACCTGCTACACGACGTTCCACGCGGAGAGCGTGAGCGCGATGGTCCACCGGATGGAGAACCCGCCGATCACCCTCCCGCGCTCGCTCGTGTCGGCGCTCAACCTGGTGCTCCTGCAGCGGCAGGTGAAGGTCGGCACGAAGATGACGCGCCGCGTCCAGTCGCTCACCGAGATCGTCGGTCTCGACCCCGAGACGAACGAGCTGATCACGAACTCGGTCTACTCATGGAACCCGGCGGACGACACGTTCCTCTACTCGGGCCACTCGTACATCTACGAGCACGTCGCGCTGATGAAGAACCTCTCGATGAAGGAGATGGAACGCGAGGTGCGCAACCGCGTCGAGATCCTCGACTACATGATGGCGAAGGACGCTCAGGCGACGCGGCAGAAGCCGTACACGCACCGCGACGTCGGGCAGCTCGTCGCCTACTACTACAAGGAGCCCCAGAAGGCGCTCGCCGAGGCCCGCGCCGAGCTCCAGCGGATCAAGGCGTCGGCCCCGACGAGCCCGCGGTCCAGCTAGGTGTAGGACGGGTCCGTCGGCCCCCGTAGGGGTCAGACCTATCCGTCCGTCGGTCTCCCCTGTGGGGAGGCGTGCCCCTGTCGCTGTTCGACGAGGTCCGGCTCCTCCGGGGCCGCTCGGTCCGGCTCTTCTGCGAGGACGCGCTCCCCGGTCTTGCGGCCCGGCTCGGCCGGACCCGGGCCGATGTGGTCGTCACGAGCCCGCCGTACAACCTTGGAGTCCGCTACTCGACCTACCGGGACGACCGGCCCCGGGAGGAATACCTGCGTTGGACGGGAGCGCTCCGCGACTCGGTGCGTTCGGTCCTCGCGAGGAACGGGTCGTTCTTCCTCAACATCGGGGGTCCGCCCTCCGACCCGTGGCTTCCGTGGGACGTTGCGCGGGTGGTGGCCGAAGGGTTCGTGCTGCAGAACGTCCTTCACTGGGTGAAGTCGATCGCCATCGACCGCGCCTCCGCCGGAAGGTCTTCGGGGGTGGGAAGCGACCTTGCCCTCGGCCACTACAAACCGGTCCAGTCGGACCGATACGTGCACGGCGCGCAGGAGTACGTCTTCCACTTCACGCGGAGGGGTGACGTGCCGCTCGACCGCCTCGCGATCGGGGTCCCGTACGGCGACAAGTCGAACGTCCGCCGTTGGCAGGCTTCGCGGGCGGGCCTACGGTGCCGCGGGAACACCTGGTTCCTGCCGTACCCCACGATCCGATTCCGCTCCCGCGACCGACCCCACCCGGCGACGTTCCCGCCCGAGCTCCCCGAATGGTGCGTCCGCCTGCACGGCCTTCGGCGCACCCGCCTCGTCGTCGACCCGTTCGTCGGGATCGGGTCGAGCGCGGTCGCCGCGGCCCGTCTCGGCGTCTCGTTCGTCGGCTTCGACCTCGACCGGGCGTACCTCACGGTCGCCGCCGAGCGCGTCCGCTCGGAGCTCAAGACCGCGCGGAGGCCCGGTCGGTCGAGGACGGACCGGAGGGCGGCGGGGCCTACTGGTCCTTCTCGGACGGCGGCGACTCCTCGGTGACGGGAGGAGACCACTCGCGCATCGGCGTCCGCTTGACGCCCGCGGCGGCGGCGAAGGCGTTCTTCGTCCCCGTCTTCACGGCCTTTCCCGTGGCGACCACGCCGTCCCGCACGGCGCCGGCGGCACGGACGGTGCCCGAGCCGATCGCCGCCCCGGCGTCGGAGATCCGCTGGGGGATCCGTCGCAGCTCGGCGTCCATCGACTTTCCGAGGCGGGCGAAGTCGTCCTGGATCTCGAGGCTCAGGTACTTCGCTTCCTTGGCGGTCGAGGAGCCGAGGCGCTCGATCTTCCGGTCCAGGTCGGAGAACTCATGGGCGAAGTCGGACCCGAGGCCGCCGGCGGCGCGACGCATCTCGGCGAGGTGGGCCCGGAACTGGGCCTGTTCGCGGGGTTCGGACATACTCGTTCGGTCGTTGAGCGTTGAATCGGGAGATAAAGGTTGACGGGGAGTCGCAGCGGCCCTCGGCGGCCGGTCAGCCGCCCATCCGTCGGTCGGCCTTTCGACGGCGCGTCCGCGCACCGGGAGCCGACGGCGGGGGCGGTACGGACGGGGCGGTCGAGACCACGCGACGCTCGGTCTCCTCCCCGTGCGCCCAACGTACGAGCAGCTCGACACCGAGACGTGCCGGGTCCGTGACGACCATCTCGCCGCCGAGGGTGCGGGCGATCGCCCGCGCCGCCGGCTCGTACTCGGGATGCTCGGACTTGAGGAGGAGCACGGTGCTCTTCAGGTCGTGGACGGTCGCAAGCTCGCGGGCCCGTTCGAGCGCGTGCTCCATCGCGACGTCCAGCTGCCCGCTGCGGACCCGGCTCTCCTCGTCCGTGTACGCCTCAGGAAGGCCGTCGGTGATCAGGTAGAGCTCCCGGCGCGTCGCCCGGGACGCTCGCAGGAGAAGGTGAGCTGCGCGGAGCGCCTCCGCCGTGTTCGTGAACGCACCGGCCTTGCACTCCCACAGCTCGACCAGGTCGAGCACCTGGACCTCGTTGTCGAACGCGATCACATCGATCGTGGCGTCGGGGTAGCGCCGACGGATCGCGACGTAGAGCGCGAGGAGCGCCTTCTTCGCGGCGTCGAGCTTCCCCTCCTCCGACATGCTGCCCGAGCGGTCGAACGCGAGCACGACGTGGACCCGCTCGCTCGTGATCTCGCGGAACACGTAGCTCGTCGACTCGTCGATGTGCCGCGACCCGGTCATTCGGGCCGCGAGGAGCGACCCCGGGACGTCGAGGTGGGCGATCTCCTCGGGACGGCGAAGGCGGGCCTTCTCGTACACCCCGGTCGAGCCGCCTCCGCGCAGCGACATCCGGGCGTCCCCCGGCAACCGCTGGCTCTCCTCTTCGAGGAGAAGCCGGGCGAACCGCTCGACGAGGCCGTACGTCACCACGAGCTCTCCGTGGTGTTCGGCCACGAACCCACGCTCCTTGAGCTCCCGCTCGACCCGATGCTCTTCGGCCTGTCGGACGCGGGACTCCGCCTCGGCCTCGGCCCTTCGTTGAGCCTCGGCCCGCTCCTCCTCGAGCCTCCGTCGCTGGGCCTCGGCCTGCTTCCGCTTCTCCTCCGCCTCCTTCTCGATACCCCGTTCGCGCGAGCGGAGCGACCCGGTCACCGAGTCACCGAGCTCCTTCCGCTCGGAGGGTGACAGCTGCGCCAGCGCGTTCCCGAGCTCCGACGCGCCGATCGCACGGCCGTCCGCTGCCGCCGTTGCGAGGACGATCCGTCGACCTTTGACGGGTTGGGGGCGCTCGGCACGGCGTCGGGAGAACAGGCCCCGAAGCCACGCGAAGAAGCGGGCGAACGCGGCGCGGAGGCGGGCGAACACCCCCGGGGGCTTGGGGGGCCGGTTCCACGAGGCCGTGGGCAGTAGGAGCGCGTTGCGAACGTCGTCGAGCAGGTCGCCCGAGGGAAGATGCGACCAATCGATCGCTCGGGCGGCCCGGAGCCGCTCTTCCAGCTCTGCGATCTGCCGGGCGACCTCATCGTCGCGGCGGTGCTGCACGGTGGCGAGCTCGACCACCTGCTGGTCGTACTCCTCGACGATCCGTTCGACCCGTCGGCGTCCCTGATGGCGCAATCGGTCCCGGAGCCGCTCGAGGCGCTCGCGAAGCGCCGGGTCCTCCTCGGAGCGCTGCTTCAGGAGGCGGCGGGCCCCGTCAATCCCCTCCTCGGCCAGCGCCCGAACGAGGGCGGCGGAGTCGACCGTGTCGAGGAGGTCGTCCGAGACCACGTCGTCCGCGTACTCGGTACAGTCGGGCAGCCGGACCGCGTCGCTAGAGGGGGGCGTCGTCGGCCTCGTCCTCCTTGCACGAGAAGAGCGAGAACTCCTCGAGCAAGCGGAAGACGCTCGCGGCGGCGTCCGTGGAGGGGATCGTCGGGCCGGGCCGCTCCCGCTCCTCGACGTAATGCACGAACGTCCGGAAGTGAGGGAAGATCTCGGCGTTCGAAGCGAGCTGCGCCCGCAGCGTCGCGTCGTCCTTGAGCCGCCGGCCTTCGCCGATGAGCGCCTCGGCTTCGCCGCTGTTCTCCTTGAGCACTCCGCGGTAGAAGCGACACCAGTAGACCCCGGCGCTCCGCTTGAGGGACGGCGTCAGGTACTGCTCGACGAACTCTCCGACCCGGCGCTCGTTCTGCCGGAACGAGTCGCCGCTGCGCGCCCGGATCCGTCCGCGCATGGCGTGCAGGAGGCCGGATTTCAGGTCGGCGCTGGACGGTGGGACCCGGCCGGCGAGCGTCGCCATCGCGGCGGTGCGGGCGGCGACGTCGATGAGCGTGCGGTTCGAGCCGACCTCCCCGATGTCCGGGTTATCCTCGCTCGTCTTGAGGCGCCAGGTCTCGATGACCCGCACGCCCGCGTCCAGGAGGAGCTCAGGGACGTAGACGGAGGGTAGCTCGGCCCTTGCGAGAGTGACGATCTGCCGGTTGTCGGCGTGGCGCGAGTTGTACCCGACATGCAGGCTCGTGAGGCGGTCGGAGAGGGGGTCGTTGATGTTGTCGAGGTCGGAGAGGTTCGAGGTGCTCACCGCGACGAACGACCCCGGGAAGCTCTCCCGGGACTTGGACGGGGTCACCGTGCCCTCCTGCAACGCCTGGAGGAGCACGTTCTGGGTACCGAGGGGGAGCTTGCCGATCTCGTCGACCAGGAGGAACCCGCGGTTCGCCTGGAGCAGCTTTCCCGGCTCGAGCACGAGCGGGCTCATCGGGTCGCCGATCTCCTCGAGCTTCCGAAGGTTGATGTTGCCGGTCAGATGGTCGGGGAAGACCTCGGAGCTTCCCTGAAGACGGGCGAAGCCGAACCCCTCGCGCAGAAGGATGAACACCGCGGGGACCTTCGCGGGGTCGATGCTCCCGGGGTCGAAACGGGCCGGGTCCCCTCCGGGGGCGAAACGGCGAACGCAGATCGGGCACGGCGGGAACCGCGCGGCCGCGGCCCGGTCGATGAGCGACAGCGGGTGGTCAAGGACCGGGCAGCCGTCCACGACCCAGACGCCCTTCGGGAAGAGGTTCCAGAGCTCCTTCGCGAGGCTCGTCTTCCCGGCCCCCGAAGGGCCGAAGAACAGTAGGTGAGCGCCCGAGATGATCGATGCGACCACGTCCTCGTACGTGGTGTCGGTCAGCACGGTGTGGGGGAACAGGGCGCGGAGAGCCGCGTCGTGGTCGAGACCCTTTTGGCGGAGCCCGTCGATCGTGCGAAGGACCTCGTCGCGGAACCGCTCGGCAGGGCTCTCGACCGGGGCCCCCGCGGCCTTCAGGTCCGCGGCGGTCGCTCGAGTTCCCGGCGATGCGGACGTTCGGGGAGGAATGGCCATGGCGCGCGCAGTTGGGGTCGGGTTAAGTAATTTGCCGAATCGCTCGCCGCTCCCGTGACCGCCCGGCGGGTCGGGGTCCCGAAGGGGTGACGGGGCGGCGCCGACCCGGGGCGGCACTTTTAAGTAGCGTTCCCGGGTCCGCGCCCCGCGAACGATGGCCGAGAAGGAGTCCGCCGCGAAGAAGCCCGCCTTGACCCGCACGGTCAAGGACAAGTGGCGCGCGAAGCGCTGGTACCCGGTCCGGGCCCCCGGACTGTTCCAGCACGTCGATCTCGGCGAGACGGTCGCGACCGAACCGGAGCAGGTGGTCGGACGCACGCTTGAGGCGACCCTCGCGGAGCTCGCCGGTTCGGGGGACGCGGGAAAGGCCCACGTCAAGCTCCGGTTCCGTATCGAGCGGATCTCGGGCGACGGCGTCGCCGAAGCCCGCTTCATCGGACACGACCTCACGAGCGACTACGTTCGGCGCCTCGCCCGCCGAAAGCGCTCCAAGATCGACCTTTCCCTCACGGTCACCACGAAGGACGGGGTCCAGGTGATCCTGAAGCCGGTCGCGGTCGGAGAGCAGCGCCTGCAGACCCGTCTGCGCGCCGAGCTCCGTCACAAGATGGTGCAGGTCCTAACGGAAGAGGCGCAGCAGCGCACCGCCCCCGAGTTCGTTCGGGAGATCATCCAGGGCGACCTTTCGAAGGTGCTCGCCCACGGTGTCAAGACCCTCTATCCGCTCAAGAAGATCGAGATCCGGCGCTCGGAAGTGCTGGGAGTGATCTCGGACGAGGTTCCTTCTCCCGAAACGACCCCGATCGCCGAACCGTCCGTCCCTCCCGAGACGGCGACCGTCGCCGGCGCGGGCGAGGGACCGACGGCGTAGCCTCCCAGGGCGCGAGATGACGCGTCCGACCCCTCTTCCTGTCGGAGTGGCTCAGCCCGGTAGAGCACGGGACTCATAGCGGGACGCGCGACGCGTCCCGGGAGATATCCTGGGGCCGGGGGTTCAAATCCCCCCTCCGACATTAATCGTCGACTTCTCGCCGAGAGTTGGCGTCGTTCTTTCACTCGCGGCTAAGACTTGAACCCCGGGGGGTTCGAATACCCCCTAGGGCACGGCCCTATGGTTTGAATCCCTTCGCGTCTGTCTCGAGATAGTCCAGCAATTCACCCATCAGATCGAATCGCCGGCACGGACAATCTCGGGCCGGCACCGCGATGGCTGCGGTCGAGAACTGACCCACGGCTGCACAGAAAAAATATTTAATACTCGGAATTTTTCCGTATTGGAAATGACGGCGGCTAACGCGGTGACCCCGCCGAAGGTCTCGGACACGCTGAACCTTGTTCTTCGCACGCTGAACCTGAAGGGCATTGAAGTCGTCCGAGGCGCTAGAATCACCCAGGCTCAGTCCA
>DATJVA010000162.1:0-3439 GCA_035502015.1 Thermoplasmata archaeon
CGAGTTGCGGGCCGTCGCGAACGAGCTGCTGGTCGATTTCGAGCGAGCTCTGCACCCGATGCCCCTTACGGAGTGACAGTGGCACCGAGCGAGCGAGTCCCGACTCCGGAGGAAGCCGCCTTTCTGGCCGAGGTGGAGCGAGCTGGACTGGGGTTCTGGGCGTTCTCGCCGACCGAGTTCTACGTAGCTTGGCATTCGGGCCTCGATTCCGAGCCACCCTCACAGCGACGGAACTGCATCGTCTGCGGGAGCAACATCGCCGAGCACTCGGTCGTTGGTGCGGACGGTGAGATTCGCCGCGAGGGCGAACTGGGAAACTATCGCTGTGACGTCTGCGAGTTCGAGTGCGTACAGCTCTTTCCCGACGGGACTCTCGAGCTGCCCTGGCCAGAGCTACAAGCGATGGCCCGCCAGTCGCATGCCGCCCAGCGCACCGCGCTGAAGCACCTGGAGGAGGCGGCGCGCAGATCCGGCCACGGGGGCATCGACCCCCTGTTCCTCGCCCTGACCGACGCTGGCGAGGCGTACTCGCGATCTAGAACGGGACGGGGGTTCGTCTGATACGATGAAACGATCGTGGAAGAGGGGCCTGACCTACTACAAGCCGAAGCGGACCCTGTCGAGGGACGACATCCTGCTCCTCGAGGCGCAGGGCACAGTTGCGTTCCTCGCCTTCGGCAACCCGTCGATGCCGGCGTTCCGAATCATGCTCCCCCCTCCCGCGGACTGCACCGATCGCCGTAAGCTCCACCGGTGGGAGACGGCCCAGGCTTCTAGGATCTCGGCGGTCCAGTTCGCCGACGAGCTCGAAGCTCGCGGGCTCAGAGTCATCGAATCCATCGCGGGCACGTACCATGTAGGCTGGGATCGCCGCAGCCAACTGTGGTTGGCGTGGGGGCGGAGCCGTGGAATGATCCCTCCGCGCCGTCGAGGGAGGTAGGCCCGATGCACGAAAGCAGAGGGCATCGCCGCGCCGAACAGAAGCGGCGAAACGGACCTGCCTCGGGGGGACAAGGGCTCAAGGCAGGAGTCGAACGAACCTGCCCTAGCCTTAGGATTGCTACGCGCGGGATTATGCCCGGGGTGACATCTTCGTACTTCTCTCCGTGGCGCCCGCGCACCAGACCTTGCCCCTCGAACCGGCGAAACTATCCGGCTCGAGGTCGCGGCGGCGTCCGTCGTCGAGATCGCGTGCGTCTTGCTAGCGGGGAAGCTTCTGTGACGGCCCACAGGTTCGTCGGTCCCGGCCCCAAGGGGAGCCCGCTCGCCCCTCCGAAGTGTTCGACGTGTCGATACACCGGGAAGACGATCTCGAGCTGCGAGGACTACGAGACGGTCTGGCGAGCGACGGCCGGGGCCCGCGATTCCCTGTCTTACGACTGCAGTAGGGGACGACGATGAGCGAGACCGTTCTGTACGCCCGCGTCTCGAAAGGCGAGGACCAGGACGTAGAGACGCAGCTAGTCGAACTCCGCGCCTGGGCTAAGGCGACGGGCACGGAGGCGCGCGAGGTTCACGACGAAATCTCCTCCAGGGATCGCCGACCGAACAAGGAGGAGGTGCTCCGCCTAGCCCGACTCGGGGTCGTCGGCCGGATCGTCGTGATCCGGCTCGACCGCTGGGGGCGATCCCTCGACGAGCTGATCCCCGAGCTGAAGGAGCTGGCTGAGAGGGGGGTAGAGCTTCTCTCTCTTCGAGAAGGGTTCCGTCTTGATAGTGCGGCGGGCCGGTTGTATGCCCATCTGCTCGGGACTTTCGCCCAGTTCGAACGTGACCTAATCCGAGAGCGGACTTACGCCGGCTTGGCGCGAGCGCGGTCCCAAGGGAAGATCGGGGGTCGCCACCCCGTCGGTTGCGGATGCGGAATGAAACCCGAAGGACGCCCGCCCCACGACGGGTCGATCGTTCCGATTCGAGATGGGAATGAGATCGTAGGTTGGAGAACTTCAGACGGTCGTGAGCTCCCCCGTCGCTCCAAAACTAACCACGGTCCCGGGCGGGGGAGGGTTGTACCCTCGGGGGCGGTTGCTGGCAAACAATCGGGCGTTAAAACGGCCGGGGGCGGTCCCGACAGACCAACCCCATCGTAGAGTACGGCGAGGTCATCGAAGCCCGGGCTGCCAGTTAACCACAGAGCTCCTTACGGCCCCGCACCCCACCTGCCACTTAGTGTGACCACGCGTCTTGGTGTCTGGCCATACGCTGCCACCGGTCGGTCATCGATTATCAAGCCGCCGACCTTGGCCCAGCTCATCAGGTAGTCAAATGCTTCGGGGGTAATCGGATTCCGCGCTGGCACAAAACTCAGGAGCACATGAATGGGGAAAGGGCGAGGCAAACCCCCCGGGAGCGTTGCAGGGTAGACCAAGATTCTCAGAGTGGTTCCCGATCGCTTGAAGTCGAAGACCTTTGAACGTTGTTCACTGTAGCGGAGGGTCAATTGCCCGTTACCACACGATATCTCGTGGGGTGCAGGTCCGAACCGCAAGACAGAGAGAAACCCGAAGGCTCCTAACCCCACCCCGTATGCAGCATACGCTGCCACGGGGAATTCGGGTCCGCCTCGAATCGAGAAGCCGATCAAGATTGTGAAGAATAATATAATCCCCCCTGTTCCCAGAATCGCCATACCCGCTCGCATGAACACTCGGCCGGGTTCCGCACGACACACCGATTCAAGGTCGAAGGTCCGCTCGACTGAGGGACCGGAATCTGGCGAATCGCTCATCGGAGAGTTGACCCCAGGTCGTCTTGTCTCAAGACACCATGCCGATCCGGCGACGACCGCACTGAGCTCCGGCAGGAAATGGACCGGTTCTGCTCAGCGTTCCGATGCGTGCCGTGGGCCGGTCCGACGTTAAAGGCCCCCCGAAACAGGCTTGAGTCGGGGCGCACTCAGCCGTTGATTGACTAATCTCGGCGAGGGGTCGGTCCCACCCCCTGACACGGGAGCGAACTGGACCGTCCAAGTGGGGGAGTACTGGGCATCAATCCCTCTCGGACTCCGGCTCCTTCTCGTAGCAGAAGGTCTGACCCTAGCTGGCACGGTCATCTTTCTCGGAGCCGCGGTCTGGAATGGATGGCCGGTTACAGGTGCAGTCACCGATTTGGAACTGCTTTTGCTTGCGGTCACAATCGCCGTCTTGACCCTTCTAACTGAACACTCTACTCGTCGATCATCCTCGGACGTCAGTCGATTGATCGAGACAGTGGCGACGTCGAATCGGAACCTGATTGAGGAAAGTCGCGCTCACTGGTCAGGCCAATCGAAACATCTGGACGACGCAATCGCCGCTCTCCAGGATGTCGCCCGCCTCGAGGCGGACCTGGTCGCCGCAGTGAAGAACCTCGGCGAGGAACAGAGAGCTGCGGTCAAGCTACAAGCTGAGGTCCTGAAAGAGAGAGAGGCAGCTCGTCGGCAGGAGGTGACCGACCAAGA
>DATJVA010000163.1:0-3709 GCA_035502015.1 Thermoplasmata archaeon
CGCGAACGTCAACGGAGTCGAGCGGTCAGGGAAGCTCCATCCGTCGCAGGAGGGCGGTGAATCTCTCGTCCTGCCGGACGCGAGCCATCCGGGGGGGAAGACGGAATCTCTCGAGCGAAAGGTTCCGGGTCCGGAACCCGAGCTCGAGCCACGCGAAGCACTCGTCGAGGTCGTCGAGCTCGGCATAGGCCGCGGCGAGCAGCACGGCGAATCGAGACTTCTCCGGGGAGGAGTTCGCCCGGGGGAGCAACCGCTCGGCCTCGGCCCGCTTCCCCGTCAGGGCGCACAGGTAGCCGCGACCGATCTTCGCCGCCTCCGGGTCCCGCTGGAGCGCGATCGCGCGCTCGACGTGCTCCTCGTAGCCCCGAAGGTCCTGCCGGGCGAGGTCGTAGGTGCCTCGCGCGACGTGGTAGATCTCGTCATCGTCCGCCCGCTCGGCCATCCGCTCGAGCCGGACCCGGGCCTCGTCCAGCCGACCGAGCCACGTGAGAAGGATCGCCAGCTGGCCGAGGTTCGCCGACCAGAGCGGGTCGGCGCCCTCCGCGAGCGTGAACTCGGCGAGCGCCTCCTCGGCCCGTCCCTCCTGCTCGAGGAGCATGCCGAGCCAGTTGTGCGCCATCGAGTAGCTCGGATTCAGCGCGAGGGCGCGCCGCAGCTCCTCCTCGGCGGCGGACCAGGACCAGCTGTCGAGGTGGACCAGTCCGAGGGAGGCGTGGACCTCGGGGAGGTTCGGGTCGAGCTCTCTCGCCCGCTCGAGGAGGCGCCGGCTCTCCACGTCCCACGGTCCCCCGGGGTCGCTCTCCTCCCACCACCCCCGGATCCGCAGGGCGTCGGCGAGCCCGGCGTGCGCCGGTGCGTTCGAGGGATCGAGGGCGAGGGCGCGCGTGAACTCCCGCCGCGCGCCTTCGATCGAAGGCTGGTCGTAGCCGTGGAGCAGCGTCCGTCCCTTCATGTACGCGAGATAGGAGTCGGTATGCACGGGGGCCCGAGCCCCGATGGCCACGGCACCGGCCCACCGCAGCTCGACCTTCAGACCGGCCGCCACCTGGGAGGCGATCTCGGTCTGCACGGCGAAGACGTCGTCCAGGCGCCGATCGTACGACTTCGCCCAGAGGTGCCGGTCCGAGCTCGCCTCGATGAGCTGGACGGTGATGCGGAGCCGGTCGCCGGACTTCCGCACGCTCCCTTCGAGGATCGAGGCGGCGCCGAGCTCCGACCCGATCTGGGTCGCGGACTTCGTCGTCGCCCGGTACTGCATGACCGAGGTTCGCGAGATGACCCGGATCCCTCCCAGCTGCGAGAGGACGGAGATCAGCTCCTCGGTGAGACCGTCCGCGAAGTACGCGTCGTTCGGGTCGGGGCTGATGTTCGCGAACGGCAGGACGGCGATGCCGGCGCCGTCCCGACGGGCCGGACGCGTCTCCTGCCCGGCCCGGGGGACGACGACCCGGTAGAGCTCCATCGGCGCCTCGACACCCTTCAGGGGCGTGGCCGGAAGCCTCTCCATCGCCCGGGGGATCTTGTTCCGGACCTGCTCCTGGACCGCCCCGGAAACGCAGACGCCTCCCGGCTCGGCGACGGAGTTGATGCGCGAGGCGACGTTCACGGCGTCCCCGACGATGTCGGACCCTCGCTGCTCGACGTCGCCGAGGTGCACGCCGATCCGGAGCTGGAGAAGCAACGCTCCCGGCCGGGCGTTGCGCTCGGCGAGCCGCTCCTGGACGTCGATGGCGCACTCGACCGCGCGCAGCGCGCTCTCGAACTCGACGAGGAAGCCGTCGCCGAGCGACTTGACCTCCCGTCCGTGATGGTCGAGGAAGAGAGGACGCAGCAGCCGCTCCTGCTCGTCGCGGAGCGCCAGGGCCGCGGCCTCGTCGGCCTGGGCCGAGGCGGTCGACCCGACCATGTCGGTGAACATGATGGCGGCGAGGCGCCGGGTCGATGCCACGACCGGAAACCGGCGGCCGTTAGATTAAGGCGAGCCGCTCCACGGCGCCCTTAGGGCGGGCCTATCACCCGCATCCGTCCTCAGCATACCGTCTTAATGCGCGGCCGCTGGCCGAGGTCGATGCCCCGACGAACGACACGCACGCTCCGTCTCCCCATCTTCCTGCACGCCTCGCCGAAGCGCGTCTTCAAGTGGATCTCGACGCCCGAGCGCCTGACGCGGTGGCTGTGCGACTCGGCGTCGCTCCCCGCCCGCACCGGGGGGACGTACCGCCTCGGTTGGGACGGGGGACCCACCCACTCGGGCCGGGTCCTCGACTTCACGCGCGGGGCCGGGTTCACGCTCGCCTGGCAGTGGCCGGGGAAGGAGCGGCTCGGAACGACGAGGCTCCGCCTTTCCATCGAGGCGAAGGACGACGGGACCGTGCTGAGGTTCACGCACTCCGGCTTCCAGCGGACCGGGGAGTGGGTCGACCTCTACGAGGGAGCGATCCGGGGATGGACGTACTTCATGATGAATCTCAAGTCGGTGATGGAGGCCAAGCACGACCTTCGCTCGCCGTACGACTGGTGAACTCGTCCGGCGGTCCGCCCGGCGCAGGCGCCCCGCTGGCCCGCGGCCGGGGCTCTCCCGAGGGAGCTGGCGCCCTCGGGTGCTACCGTCGCTCGGGCCCCGGCGGGTAGTGCTTCATGCCGTAGCGAAGGAACGCGAGCAGGATGTAGACCGCGTCCGCCCCGCGCGCGGTGACCGAGTAGGTCACCCCCCGGCCGGTTCCGGTCCGGGCGATCAGCTTCTCGGCCTGCATCTCGCGCAGGCGTCGCGACAGCACCCGAGGAGTGAGGCCGGGGTTGTTCTTCAGGAGCTGATTGAACCGCGTGAGGTGGAGGAAGGCGAGATCGCGCAGCAGCAGGAGCGTCCACTTCCGTCCGAGCATACGCACGCTGCGGCGCAGCGGGTCGGCCTGGTAGGCGAGCCTCGGGGCTCTCCCGATCGCCCGCGCGCGGTTGACCATCGCTATCCCCCCGGTCCCTGCGGGGTATATAATATCCAAAGTATATCGCTCGCCCGTGGCGGCCTCGAACCCCTCGACCGCTCGGTCGCGGGTGCCCCGTCCCCCCGAGGGCGGTCTCGCGTTCACCGAGCTCGCGAGTCGGGACCCGCCGGCGACGCGCCGGTTCCTCGAGTCGGTGTTCGGCTGGCGGTTCGAGTCCGTGCAGATGCCGATGGGGGAGTACCTCTCCTACCGCACGCCGGACGGCCAGGGCGGGGTCCGCCCGGTGCGGCCACCGGAGTCCCCGTCGAGCCTCGCGTACGTGCGGGTCGCCGATCTCGCGGGCGCCCGCGCCCGGATCGAGAGGGCCGGGGGCACGGTCGTCCTCGCCCCGGTGGACGTTCCGGGGATGGGGTCGTTCTTCTGGTTCCAGGTCCCCGGGGGACCGATGCTCGCCTGCTGGCAGGACGCGTCACCGGATACACCACCAAGGAAGGAGGAACCACGATGAAGGCAGCGAAGGATGTCGTAGCGAGCTACCACGCCGCGATGGGCAAGGGCGACTGGAAGGGAGCGCGTGCCCTGCTGAAGGACGACCTGTCGTTCTCCGGGCCGCTCGACACGTTCGGTCGGGCCGACGACTACCTTGCCGCGTTGCAACGGCTGCACCCGATGATCGAGCGCGTCGACGTGAAGGGGATCTTCTCGGAGAAGGACGAGGTCGTCGTCCTCTGCGACATGCACTTCAAGCCCCCGATGCCCACGATGTA
>DATJVA010000164.1:0-10377 GCA_035502015.1 Thermoplasmata archaeon
GGAGCTCGGTGCAGGCCCGCTCGCGAGGGGCGATCCCTTGGCTCGTTCCGGCGGTGGTGGTGGCGGTCGCGATGTTCTTCGGGATCTTTGCGTACTATTACTCGATGGCGTGAAGGGACCGGCTCGTCCACGCGAGCGTCAGTCCCGCTCGTCCGGGGGAAGAAGGTCGGGAATCCCGTCGGAGATCGGATAGTCGATGCCGCACTTCATGCAGGCGAGCGTACCTTCCACGACCTCTTCGCCCTCCTTCTTGCGGGCGGTCAGGGTGAGGTTCCCCCGGCACAGGGGGCAACAGAGGATCTCCATCAGGTCGGGCTTCATTTCGCGGCGCCCTCGACGATGCCGTAACCGATCAGCCGCCATGCGTTCAGCTTCCGCGAGATCGCGACGCGGCTTCCCGGGAAGACCGTGACCGCGCGGTTGAGCGAAAGTTCGAGGTCGTCGCCGCGAGCGCTCGTCACCTTGCCGGCGGCGATCGTCGTACCGACCGTCACGGCGAGAGTCTCGCTCGTGCGGATCTTCTCGACCTTGATCTCGCGCTGAGCACCGAGCACCCGGTCGAGGAGCGTCGCGCGGAGCCGGATCTTCTGACTGACCGGGGGAAGCGTCCCTGCTGTTCCGACAAGACGTCCGGTCAGACCGTCCCCTTTCGCGAGCGACGGGTCGAGGCTGGTGCCGATCGCCGCGAGGCCGCCGGGGCGGAGCTCCTCCCATTCCTGGCCACCCGAGACGATCGAGGTGATCTTGGTCGTCAGCGCTTCCGACTGCTCGGCGCTCGCGCCGGTAGGACCCGGCCGGATCTCGATCTCCTCGCCGAGGGTCAGCCGTCCTTGGAGGAGCGAGCCGCCGAGCACTCCCCCGCGCAGCGCCGCGGGTCGGGTTCCGGGCCGGTTGATGTCGAACGAGCGGGCGACGTACATGAGGGGCGGCTTCTTCGGATCGTGGACCGGCGTCGGGATCGTCTGCTCGATCGCCTGGATCAACGCGTCGATGTTCACGCGGTGGTTCGCGCTGACGGGGATGATCGGCGCCCCGGCGATCGGCGAGCTCTTCAGGAACTCGGCAACCTCTCGATAGTTCGCCTCGGCCTCCTCGGAGGTGAGGAGGTCGATCTTGTTCTGGACGACCACGACCTTGTGGACCCCGATGATGTCGAGGGCGTAGAGGTGTTCCCGGGTCTGTGGCTGGGGACAGTGCTCGTTCGCCGCGATCAGAAGGAGCGCCCCGTCCATGATCGCCGCGCCGGAGAGCATCGTCGCCATCAGGGTCTCGTGGCCGGGCGCGTCGACGAACGAGACCGCGCGCAGGAACTTCGCCTCTCCTCCGCACGACGGACACTTCGGTTCGACCGAGTAGCCCGACGGTTCGGGACAGTTCGGACACTTGTAGAACGCGGCGTCCGCGTACCCGAGCTTGATCGAGATCCCGCGCTTCAGCTCCTCCGAGTGACGGTCGGTCCACTCGCCGGTCAGCGCCTGAGTGAGCGTGGTCTTGCCGTGGTCCACGTGGCCCACGAGGCCGATGTTCACCTCGGGCTGGCGAGGGACTTTCATGCCGCCGCGAACAGCTCCGCGAGAGGCTTGGGGCCCTTCTGCTCGACGATCAGGTTGATCTGGACGGTATCCTCGCTGATCGTGTTGCCGCGGAACGTTCGGCGACGGCGCATCCCATCCCGGGGCGCCTCGAACCCGAAACCGTCTCCCACATAGAGACGGGTCTGGCGGGCCCCAGGAAGGTCCGGTCGGAGCGGGAAACCGCTCTTGTCGGTACCCCCCGTGATGCGGAACGTGTAGCCGGTCGCGCCGATGAGCTCCCCTCCGACCGCCTCGCCGATCCGCTTTCCCAGGAATCCCGCGGCCTGGGGGTCGCCGACGGTGCGCGCGACGGACTTCTCGCGCTCGGAGATGACGAGCTTGTACTCTACCATCCGGTCCTCAAGGGGCGAGTCCGCGCCAGTGGAGGGCCATTTAAAAGCCTATCCAAAAAGGAGGGGTCGGCGTCCATGCGGCGCGGGTCCATTCCCCGATCGGAAAGCTCGGGGTTCCGAAGGGGATTGGCACGTGCTCCGACGAGGCTCGGAGCGATGCCGGCAGGTCCCCGGCGCCGATTCGACCCGGGCAACCGTCTTATCAACCGTCCCCCCGTCGCCCACCCGGTGAGCCTCGACCGGCAATGACCGACCTCGCGACGTACGAGCTCGTCGCAGCGTCGGCCCTTCTCGTTGCCGGGTTCGCGTACGCCGCGATCTCCGACCTGCGGGATCGCGAGGTCGCGGACGGCCTCTGGCAGGGCCTCGGTATCGCAGGGTTCCTGCTCGGCTTCCTTGTCGTCCTCCCGGGCGGGGTCGTCCCCGCTGTACTCTGGGCGGTGGTGGGTCTCTTCGTGCTCCAGCACCTGTTCAGCTGGGACACCCTCCTGGGGACCGAGGGGGAGCGGTACGCGGACATCGTAGAGCTCACTGTGTACGTCGTAACGATCGCGGTGGTCCTGGTCGCCCTCGCCCGAGTCGGGCTGGGAGCTCAGGGAGTCCCCCTGCCGGTGGTAGCCGTCCTGGTGAGCGTCCTGTTCGCGCGGGGGTTGTTCGAGGCGGGCATTCTGTTCGGCGGTGCGGACGCAAAGGCCCTCATGATCGCGGGGCTTCTGGTCCCGATGTTCCCGAACCCGTTGATCCCCCAGCCGGCTTCGATCGCCGCGATCACCTCGATTGTGCCGTTCGCCGTGACCGTGCTGATAAATTCAGCCCTGTTCTCGGTGGTCATACCGATCGCCATCGCCGTGCGGAACCTCCGGGCCGGGGAGTTCCATCATCTTTCGGCGTTCGTCGGTTACTCGATCCCGGTCGAGGAACTGCCGCACCGGTACGTGTGGGTCCACGACCCGATGTTCGGGGAGGCGCGGGAAGAGGAGCAAACGATCGAGACCTCGGAGGACGATCGCCGGCGTCGGGAGAAGCTCGCCGAAGAGCTCACCGCGAAGGGGGTCTCTCGGGTCTGGGTCACTCCTCAGATCCCGTTCGTCGTCGTGATGCTGTTCGGGGTCCTCGGCGGGATGCTCGTCGGCAACGTCCTCTTCGACGTTCTGTCCCGCCTCTGACGACCCCGTGCCAAAGCTTTTCTTATCCACCCTCGTCGGAGAGGTGGACCGATGCCGATGGCTCGCGCTGCGAGGAAGGCGCCGATTCGTGTACTGATCGCAAAGCCCGGGCTGGATGGGCACGACCGAGGCGCGAAGGTCGTCGCCCGCGCGCTTCGGGATGCCGGCATGGAGGTCATCTACGCGGGACTGCGACAGACCCCGGAGGAGATCGTCCGCGCCGCGCTGGAGGAGGACGTCGACCTGATCGGGCTATCGATCCTCTCGGGCGCGCACATGGCGCTGTTCCCCCGGGTCCTCGCTCTCCTCAAGTCCCAGGGAGGCCACCCGATCCCTGTGTTTGCGGGCGGCATCATCCCGGACGAGGACGCCCGTCGGCTCAAGAAGGCGGGGATACGGGCGATCTTCGGCCCCGGCACGTCGCTCGAGGAGATCGTCGCCACCGCTCAGTCGCTGGCCCGACATTCGGCATGAAGGGGGCATCCTCCCGCCTCCCCGCCGCCGCTCGCGCAATCATCGCGGGGGACCACCGCGTCCTCGCGCGCACGATCACGGCGGTCGAGAACGGCGACCCCTCGGCCGACGCGGTGGTCCGCAGCCTCTACCCCCGCTCGGGTCGCGCCCCGGTGGTCGGGATCACCGGCCCGCTCGGCGTCGGGAAGTCGAGCCTTGTCAACGCTCTCGTTGGTCGCCTTCGGTCCCTCGGCCAAACGGTGGGGGTGGTCGGGGTCGACCCGTCGAGCCCGTTCACGGGAGGCTCCGTGCTGGGCGACCGCATTCGGCTGGAGCGCCGGGCCGACGACAACGGCGTCTTCTTCCGATCGATGGCGAGCCGGGGAGCCGCCGGAGGCGTGGCCGGGGCGACCCGGGAAGTGTCGCGCCTCCTCGACGCCGCCGGGTTTGACGTCATCCTCGTCGAGACCGTCGGTAGCGGCCAGGTGGACGTCGCGATCCGTGATATTGCGAGTACGAGCATCGTAGTGGTCGTGCCGCATCTTGGTGACGAGGTCCAGACCCTGAAGGCCGGCTTGTTCGAGATCGCCGACCTCTTCTGCGTCAACAAGGTCGACCTCCCGGGGGCCGAGCTCGCGAAGCGGGACCTCTCCGAGCTCGTCACGCTCGGGGGTCGGCCCAGCGGATGGTCCCCCCGGATCGTCGGGACGTCAACGGTGGAGCCGACGGTTGGAATCGACGAGCTCTGGAACGATGTCCTCGCCCATGAGAAGTTCCTGGACGACTCCGGGGAACGGACGCAGGGCGAGCGCCGGCGGCTCTCGTCCGAGATCGTGGGCCTCGCCCGAGACCACGTCGGTCGGGAGCTCATGCATCGCCTCGAAAGCGACCCGGCGCTCCGACGGCTGCTCGATGACGTCGTCGCCCGTCGGCTCGACCCCAGGACCGCCGCCGACCGGCTCGTAGGGCGGGGCCGGAGGTCGCGGTGACGATCGGAGGATTCGAGTTCGAGCTTGCGGTCGGTCTTTTCGCTCTCGCCGCCGTGCTGGCCTACTTCGTCTTCGCGTCCTTCGCGTTCGGCGCCGGGTACGAACCCACTCCCCGCCGTGCGGTCGAGAGGATGCTCCGGTACGCGGAGGTGGGCCCCCGTGACACGGTCTATGATCTGGGCGCAGGCACCGGGGCAATCGTCTTCCGGGCGGCTCGGGTCTACCGCGCGCGCGTCGTCGGGGTCGAGGTGGAGCCGATCCGGTTCCTGATCCTTCGCCTCCGGAGGTCGCTCGGGCCGTTCGGCGACCGCATCACGCTGCGGTGGGGGAATCTGTTCGACCTCGAATTCCATGACGCCACGGTCATCACCTCCTTTCTATGGCCCGGTGCGATGGCGCGGCTCCGACCGAAGTTCGAGGCCGAACTACCCGCCGGGGCCCGGGTCGTGAGCCACTGCCACCCGGTGCCCGGCTGGACGCCGGAGCAGTACGACAAGTCGACCGACGTCTACCTCTATCGATGGCCCGGGTCGGCCCCGCCCGTCAGTACGGGTGGTAAATGAACCAAAGGGCCGCGGCGCCGACGAAGATCGCGACCAACGTCAGCGCCGCTGCCCACCAACCGACGTAAGCGCTTCGCTCTCGGGCGGCGGAGGCGTCTCCGGTCATCGGGACCCGGTCCTCCAGCACGGTCCCCGTTTATCTTGAGTCGATACCAACCGACCCGTGCTCACGGGATCCCCGCACCAATCTGTCCGGTGATGCCGAGGTAGGCGATCAGCACCCCGATGGCGATCGCCACGGCGAATGTTACCACCAGGAACGCGGAGGAGGGTGCTGACGTGGTCGACGGTGACGACATCGTGTACGGAGGAAGTGCCGGCCTTCAAGAGGCCGTCGTTCGTTCTTAGACGAGCGCTTCGGGTCCCGGCTACGTGCCGCCCGGACCCGAGGCGGTCTTTGCGGGCGAGTGGGCCGCCTTTGGGCTCTTCGGCTTCGCGCTGGGCTCGACAGCCGGGGTCGCCGTCTCGCTCGCCGCTGCGGGCGCGGCCGCCGCCTCGGTGGAAGCCGGAGTGGCGGTCTCCGTGGCCTCCTTCTTCTCGGGCGCCGGGGTGACGTACTCCTCGACGACTCGGATCGTCTGCGGATGAAGATGCGAGCGGAGTCGTTCGATCACTCGGGGCTTCGCCGCCATCCATGCGATATCGAATTTCGTCCGGTCCGGGACCTTGACGGTCACCGACTTCTCGTGGACCTCCACGTGGAACTCGGCCGACCGACCGTACTGGAGTTCGATGACCGCGAGCGCCTTCTCCGTCGGCTCGCCGATCCGCTCGATCACCTTGAACGTCCCGCGAACCTTGCGGCCCGCGAACGGCGGATTGAAGTCGACCCGCACGCGCGCGGCCGTGAGCGACACGACGCGACCCCTCCGCCCCTCGACCGTGACCGTCGTCCCGATGTCGAGGTGGGCATCCTCGCGCCGCATCTCGGGAAGTCGCTGGATCTCGTGCATCGAGAACAGTTCGATCAGGTTCGGGTCGCGATCCCCGAAGGCGTCCGTCGGAGCGAACTCACGCACGACCTCCTCGCCGATCGGGGCCCCGATGAGCGCGTTCTCCACACCGGTCGGGAAGTACTCGCCTCCGATCTCGTGAGGACGCGGGCCCCAGGTCCTCCCCTCGGTCCGGGCGTTCTCCTTCTGAGCGAGCTCCTCATGGGTGGTGTCCAGTAGCTCCGACTTGCCGCCGATTTCCGTCCAAAGGTCGAACTCTAGGCGGACCAGGTCGCCCTTTTCGGTGACCTTGGCGGCCGAGCCGTGATGCGCCTCGGGAGACATCGCCCCGCCGAACCGGATTGTCGGATAAGGTTTTCTCGAGGGTGCAACGCGTCCGAGTCGAGGGTGGGGGACCCGCTAGCGGGAGGGCGGCGCCGTGCCCGCCGATCGGTGCGCGGTCGCCCGCTCTACGGCCGTGGAGACCCGGTGCCATCGGGCCCAGGCATGCACGAGGGCCACCGGCTTCATCATCGCTTCGAGGTACCGCAGGGGGTGCGCCACCGGTCGCCGTCGCTCGGCGATGCGGCTCCCCAACTCGCCGTTCTTCATGAGGGACATCGCCATCGCAACGAGGTAGCGGTACCGTTTTCGGAGCCAGCGCGGAAAGCTCGTGCTGCTACCCCCATCGTGGTACACCCAGGCCTCCGGGAGGAACGCGCCAACGTACCCCGCCTGTGCCGCCCGGCTCTCGAGGTCATGGTCCTCGGCGAACGGGATCCGTGGGTCGAACCCGAGCGAACGGAGGACCTCCGTGCTCCACGCGGTGTTCTGGAGCGGCAGATATGTGACCTTCCGGGGGACGAGGTCCGAGTAGATCGATTCCTCGAGCAGGACCATGTACCGCTCGATCGTTCCCTGGGGGGCGCGGAGGGGGCGTGTCGGACCTCCCGAGAAGTCCGCCGTTCCCGCCTCGAGGGGCGCGACCAGGTGGTCCAACCACTCGGGCGGAGCCTGCTCATCCGAATCGAGGAACGCGGTGACCGGGTCCTTGAGCTCCGCAAGGCTCGCGGACCGGGCTTGTACGACACCCGCCGGGAACGCCCGGAACTCCACCGGTAGCGCCGGGAACCGCTTTCGAATCGTGTCGACGAGCTGGGGCGGGGTCGCCGGCGACCCGGCGACGAGCACCCGGTCCGGCCGTCGGGTCTGCCGGTCGAGGGACTCGATGGCCGCAACCACTCGGGGGTCGTCACGGACCGCGACCTCGACGCAAACGGTTCCCATCGCTCTCCGCGGTTCCGTCGGTCCGAACGGTCCTCCGCGCGCCTCAATGCGCCAAGACCTTAATCTCGAGGGGGCCTCGGGAGAGCGTGCGGATTCTCCTGATCGGAGGGGGGGTCCAGCCGATACCTCCGACGGGCTACGGCGCGGTCGAGCGGATCCTGAGCGACCTCCAGAAGGCGCTCGCGGCCGCCGGTCACGAGGCGGAGGTCGTCAACCGTGTGCGGCATCGTCGGATGCGGGACGAGTATCCGTTCGCTTGGGAGCTCCCGCGTCTATTGCGAGGGCGGACCTACGACGTCCTGCACGCAAACACCCCCGTGGTCGCGAATCGCCTCGCGCTCGGAAAGTATCCGTACGTGTACACCTCGCACTCCCGGCACTGGTTCTACCGGGAGCGATGGAGCCACCAGTGGGGGTACTGGCTCGAACGACGAGCGGTCCGTCGGGCACGAGCGGTGATCGCCCTGACGCCGCGCCTCGCGAACACCATGGCGGCCACGGTTCGCCCTCCGCTTCCTCCGGTCACGGTCATCCCGTTCGGGGTGGACAGCGGGCGCTTCCGGCCCTCCTGGTCCGATCGGTCGGGCCAGGTCGCGCTCGGAGTGGGCGTCGTCCTTCCGTTCAAGCGTTGGGAGCTCGCCGCGAGCGCGCTGCGGGGTCTAGGAGTCGAACTTCGGATCGTGGGCCCGACGCCTTCGCCCGAGTACGCCCAGCGGGTGGTCTCCGCCGGGGACCGGGTGAAGCTGCTCGGGGAGGTCTCGGAGTCCGAGCTGGTCCGATTGTACGCGGAGAGCGATTTTCTCGTACACCCGAGCGCGGTCGAAGTGCTCTCCGCGACGGTCCTCGAGGCGCTCGCTTCCGGCCTCCCCGTGATCGGCGGTCCAGCGGTCGAGGACGTGGTCGAGGAGGATGCGACCGGCTGGGCCGTCTCCGACCGGGATACGACGGCCTTCGTCAGCGGGGTCCGCGACCGCGCGTCCCGGCTCGTCGCGGACGAACCGCTCCGCCGGGCCATGGGCGAACGCGCGCGCGCCTCGGCCGAGACGCGCTTCGCCTGGCCGACGATCGTTCAGGAGCACCTACGCGTCTACGCGTCCGTCGCAGCGGCGTCCCCGGCCGCGGGCTAGACCCGCCGACCGCCGCCGGGACGCGCCCGAATCTTGCCCATCATCTCTTCGATCGTGTGGTCGACCGCCTCCGCGCTGTTCCAGCGAGGTCTCCAACCGAGCGCCTGGATCCGTTGGATCGCCAGGAGCTGAAGTGGCACGTCGCCGGCCCAGCCCCGTTCGCCGCCCGTGTACTCGATGCGGGCCCGGCCCCCGTGCGCCTCGACGACCTTCTCGCCGATCTCTCGGACGGAGATCTGGTCGACGTTCCCGAGGTTGAACAGGTTCACTCGCTCGTGGACACGGTCGGTGGCGAGCAACATTCCGTCGACGCAATCTTCGGTGCGGAGGTAGCTCTTGGCCTGTCGCCCGTCCCCCAGGATCTCAAGGCGGGCAGGGTCGACCCGGAGCTTCTCGAACAGGTCCGGGAGGATACCGTGCGTCATGTTCGGACCGATCACGTTCGCGAACCGGAAGATGTAGACCGTCAGGCCATAGGAGTGGGCGTAGGCCGTGAGAAGGCCCTCGGCCGCCAGCTTCGCGGCCCCGTAGAGCGACTCCGGCTGCAGCGGGCCGTACTCCTCGGGCGTGGGAAACTGCTTCGGCCGTCCATAGACAACGCTCGACGAGGAGAACACGACGCGACGGACGTCGTTCTTCCGCGCCGCCTCGAGCACATGGGACGTCGCATCCGGCCCTTCCGCGAGGTCGAGGCGGGGGTCCTCGAGCCCCTTGCGGAT
Organism: Thermoplasmata archaeon; assembly: GCA_035502015.1. GTDB lineage: Archaea > Thermoplasmatota > Thermoplasmata > Lutacidiplasmatales > UBA184 > Lutacidiplasma. The sequence continues at coordinate 9,164 of DATJVA010000164.1, forward strand.
ATCGGGGTTCGTCGCGAGATGCCAGACGGTGCCCGCTCCGCGGAACTCTTCACGGTACGTCGCGGGTTGCTTCAGGTCCGCGACAATCAGACGCGCCTGCTTCCCCGTCCGGGTCGGTGCGAGGTGCTCCCTCCGGCCGCTCGAAAGATTGTCGATCACGCGAACTTCGGTCGACCGTTCGAGCAGCGATCGGACGAGAACCGAGCCGATGGCTCCCGCCCCTCCGGTCACCACGACCGGTCCTTCCTGGGCGGTATCGGTCATCGCGTCGGTTGGAGTTGGGGAAGCATATATAAGTGGAGTCCAGCCTAAACACGGACCGTCGACTGTCCCGGGGGGGACGGCGTATGCGCACTTACGTTCGGATGACCTTTCACTCCGAGGGAGCGAACCCGATGAAGGTGGTGGAGGTCATGCATGCCCTCGGGTTCGAGGAGTCGATGGGGATGCACGATTTCGTCTACAAATGGAAGGACAAGGCGGCGATCGACGACGTGATCCGGCTGATGACCGAGATGCACGACCGCCTGAAGGGCCTTGACGTGAACTACGAGATCACCACCATCTCCTGATCCACGACCAACGCACCTATGTCGGCAGAGGACCTCGACCGTCTGGAACGCCTGCTCCTCCTGCATTTGCTGGAGCACCGCGGCCAGCAGATCCGGTTCGAGGCCTCGCAGTGGACCACCGAGTTCGGGATCCTGCGTAAGTTCTCGAACGAGGACATGAACGAGGTCAAGCAGGCGCTCCGCGTTCTCGAGATCGGCCGGATGATCTACCGCCGGACGCAGTACGTCGTCGGATACTCCGAGCCAAAGCACGTCTTCTCGCTCACCCCGAGCGGGCACAGAAAGGCGCTCGAGTGCCGCCGCGAGGAGGACGGTGACGGGAGCTCGGTCGACCTTGGCCCCGACCCGGCGGCCGTTTCGGTGTCGGACGGAGGCTCGCCTCCGACGCCCTCTCGACGGAGCTCCGCCGGCTGAGGCGGGATGACGGTCCTCGAGGGAACCCGGGTCCGACTCCGTCCGCTCGCACCGGCCGACTTTCCCTCCGTCTTCTCCTGGTACAACGACCCGGAGACGGTCGCCCCCTTCGACCGGTTCTCCGTGGACACCTTCGACACGTTCTCCCGGGCGGTCGCCGACGCACCGGGCGACGCCGCTTCGCTCGCTCCCCGCTACGCGGTGGAGCGCACGCAGGATGGAAAGGTA
>DATJVA010000165.1:0-11094 GCA_035502015.1 Thermoplasmata archaeon
GATCTGCAGCTCCGCTGGCCGGCGTAGTGGGACCCCACTCCCGTGTCCTCAGCAAACAGCAGCCGCTAGAAGACCGGGGGTTCAATCCCCATTGCAACCTATCCACCGCTCGAACGTGGTTGTATGAGCGCGGTCCTGGGAGGAGGGTGTCCACTCTCGTCAATGCGTCGTCGGAGAACGGCCGAGTCGCTCTCCGGAGTCGGAAGCGCTCCGGATCAACCTTCGGTGAAGACCACGGGAACGGTCACGGGGCCCGGGGGACCGACGACGAGGGTCCCGTGAACGTCGTGATCCGCGGCGTAGCTGAAGGCGATCCACTTGTACGTTCCCGCCGCGAGGTAAATCTTGAGCTTGGCATGCAGGGTGTGAGGGCCGAACGTGGGAGGGGTCCAGGTGAATGTGTACGGGTAGCTGAACACTCCCGATGGCCCGCCCGTGAGCGTCAGGTACCACGTCGTGGGGGGCTGTAGCCCGCTCTCGGTAAAGGTCACCAGTACCCGGGTCGCCAGTTCGAACTTCACGTACTTCGTGAGGGCGGCGGCCGTTCCGACCCGTAGGTGACCGGAGGAGGGGATCAGCGTGTAGCCGTCGTCGGCGTGCGAGAAGTTGTAGGAGATGCCGGCGCCTTCCGGGAGGAAGACATCGATGAACGACCCGTTCGTCGTGACGGTCTGCGTCGGGGGTCCGCTTCGGAGGTCGGGCTGGACCGTCACGGTCCAATTGAACGGAAGATACGGCTCGAACTTGAGGTTCGGGCTCACGGAGAACTCGACCGCCCGCAGGGCGCCGAACCTCACGGTCCAGGTGGTCGGGCCCGCGACCGAGCCGTGGGTCTGGCTGGGGTCTCCCCGGCCGAGCACGGAGACCACGCCGTAGCCGCTGGGAGCAGTGATCGCGAACTGAACCGGACCGATCGCCTCCTCAAAGGAGAGCTTGCCGGAGGCCGCCGGGCTACCGGCCCGGACCGCTACGGTCGTGTTGGACTGAGCCGCGCCATCGACCGACGCTGACCAATCCGCTCCGATGCCCAAGCCGGTCTCCTTCAGCAGCAGGGAGGCGCCCCGAGCCTCGGTGAACGTGATGTCCACCGCGGCGGGTCCCCCTGAGACAGAGACGTTGCCGCCCTCGGGGCTCGCCGCCCAGACTTGGCCCGGGCCGATAGACAGCGGGGGCACCGCGAAGGAGAACGTTCCGTTGGTTCCGCGGAACTGCAGCGAGGCCCCGCCGACGGTCTTCGTGGTGGTGCCGAGGAGCGCCGACCAGGATGTACCCATCGGCAACCCGGATTCGACGAAGGTGACCGGGTAAGTGCGGGTCGACACCACGGTGACCGCCGAGTCCCCCGCGTCCGTGACGTAGAGCTCGCTGCTCCGCTCGTCGACCGAGATGGCCGACGGCTCGACCCCGACCGGGACCGTCCCCGCCACCGTGTCGGTGGAGGTGTTCACGACCGACAGCTCGTTCGAGCCCGAGTCGGCGACGTACAGATACCCGTTCGATGCATCGTACGCGAGGGCGTCGGGTGCGCTCCCCACCGGGATCGTTCCCACGACCCGTCCGACCGGATTGCCGGGGACCGGACCGAGGACACTGATGTTGTTCGTGAGTCGATTCGCCACGTACATGTCCCCGTTGACCGGGTCGTAGGCGATCGCGTCCGGCCGGGCGCCGACCGCGACCGAGCCGAGGATCTGGCCCCCGGAAGCGGGGGTCCAGGAGATCACCGAGACGTCGTTGGCGACCTCGCTGGCGACGTAGATCCCTCCGGTCGCGAGGTCGAAGGCGATCGCATCCGGAGCGCCGGGCAGGCTGAAGTTCCCTAGTTTCAGGGTGCCACTTCCGGCCAGCCCGGGCGACGTCGAGCCGTTCAGTAGGAGCACCCCTCCGCTGGTGAGATTGACCACGGCGACGACTCCTCCGAGCAGCGGGTTGAACGCGATGGCAGCCCCCCCTCCCGTGTTGGGGATGAGCACGCTCTCGCTCCCGTTCAGCGCGAGAACCCCGCTCGCGGTGCTCTGAGTGACGTACACCCAGTGATTGACCGGGTCGTAGACGACTCCGCCCGGGCCCGCGTTCGTCCAACCCGTCAGGATCCCGCTTCCGGCGACCATGCCCGAGGACCCGTTGAGCTGGAGGACTCCGCTCGAGTCGCCCGAGAAGATGTACTGCTCGCCGTTCGCGACGTCGTTCGCGATGCTCAGCGGGCGGTACGCCGTCCGGATGGTCGCGCGGTCGAGGAGGGACTCGAACTGGACGGCACTGAACACGGAGACGTTGTCCGAGGCGTAGTTCGCGACGTACATGTTGCCGTTCGCCGAGTCGTACGTGATCGCGTCGGGGTCGGAGCCGACCGGCACCGAGCCGATCACGTGGTCCGTCGATCCGTCGATCACGGTGACGTTGTCCGACCCTTGGTTGACCACGAAGAGATTGCCGCTGTCAGGGTCGACGGCAATGGCGATCGGGACGGTCCCGACATGGATACTTCCGGTCGAGCGCCATACCGGCTCGGTTACGGTCGTACCGGTGACGGTCGCGGCCAGCACGCTCACGTTGTTGGAACCGGAGTTGGTGACGTAGACGCGCTGGTTCAGGCCGTCGTAGGCCAGGCTCACGGGGTCGGAGCCTACGGAGGGGTAGGCGCAGGCGCCCCAAAAGTACTGGGTCCCTTCATGCCAGTGGCAGAACTCGGCCAGCGAATGCGTGGCCTCGTTCGCCACGAGGATCTGGGCGGACGGCCAGATCGACGGTTCGACCGCGATTGCCTGCCAAGGCGCATCGAGGTTGGGAGGGTCGGGCACATACGACCCTGTGGACCAGAACGTGGAGAAATTCTCGTCGCCGATCCAGAGCACGGTGTTGGTACCGTGCCCCGTGACCACCAGGCTGCCGGTGGCGTTGGTCGTTTCGTCGATCGTGACGGAGCTCGGCGTGTCCAGGTAGGGGATGGTCCCGGCCACGGCGGTCCCCGTCTCGTTGATGACCGCGATGGAAAGGGAGAGCGGCTTGGTGATGTAGAGCGACTCGGAGTTGCTGTCGTATGCGATCGACGTGGGCCAGTACCCGACTGGAATCCACCGTTCAAGGACGCCGGTAGTGGCGTTGAGTACGGCGACATTCCCCGACTGCTGATCGACCACGTAGACGGACCCATCCAACGGGTCGGCTGCGATCGATACCGGACCGTCCCCTGTCGAGAACGCGACCGGTCCGTGCTCGACCGTGCCCGTCAGGAGATTGATCGAGGCCGAGACCTGACCCTGCTGGTCATCCAACGGACGTACCGAGTCCGCGCGCGTCGCGGATGCAGCAGGGACCTCGGCGACGGGTGGCGAGGTCAAAGCCCCCCCGGCGACAGGAGGTGTCGGACCCGTGGGCGAGCCCGCCGCGTGACTCCCCGAGGCGGGCATCAGGAACAGGGCCACCACCACGACGGCTGCCACGACGCATCCCGCTCGGGGTCGGACCCGCATCCGGATCTTCTTACCGGCCTTCCGACCGGTCCGAGCGAACCACTCGCTTACCGTAGTTAATCCTTGCTACGGCCTGACACGGCGCGTTGAGCATCTGACCGACCCGCAGCGCCTGCGACAGAGATGGGCTCCCCGCCGAACGTCACCATCGACAAGGGCACGACCGGTCGAGGAGTGGTATCCGTCTGGGTCGGACGCGCGCCAGGGTCGATCGCGAACGATCCCTCCGCCGAGACGCCGAACCCCCGGGGGGCGGCGCGACCCGGAGCCGGAAGCCGAGATTTGATTCCCGGAACAGGATCGAAGGTCCGTTCCCCTCGACCCCCTGCTCGACTCGACCGTAGTGACGGACGAGACTGACCGCCCGGACACCGCCGCTCGGCGACCCGGTCTCGGTGAACGATACGACGGCGGTGAAGTCGTGGCCTAGAGGATCTTCAGCCCTTTCGAGCTCGAACCGAGCGGAGTCACCGACGAACCCGACCCGCCCCTGCTCGGTCTTCGGCCCGCTCGGACCGGCTCGAGCGCGGGCCAACACGGGGCGAGCCTGCTGAATCCCTCAACGCTCCCGCAAGCCCTCCACCCGGTGCAGTGGTGGGGATGAGCGACGCACTCGAAGTCGTTCTGACCGACCATCTGTACAAGGAGGATGTCCAGGAGCTGCTGTCGGAGCTGCATCAGCCGACGACAGGCCCGAAGGACGAGCTGGTCTCGCGGCTGATGCGGTGTGAGCAGTTCGACCCTAGGGAGGCTCTTCGATTCTTGGATCGGGGAGAGCTTGCGAGAGCCTCTGACGAATCGGGCCTACCCAGCGACGGACTGTTTCGCGGATCCTTGGAGGGGAGAATCCTCGGGGCGATTCTCGCGCAATGAAAGCCGGCAAAGCGCTAGGGTGGCGCGGGGAATCCGCCCCTGCCGGTTGGGCTACCACGCTAAAGATTCCTGGACGGTCGAACCCGCGGAGAGAGCCGCCAAGTCCGGCGAGCCGCCGGTGTCTCCCGATGGAAAGTCCGGGGGTCCTTGGGGACTCCGAGTCTCGGGTCAACGCAGCGGGCCCCTCGGTCCCGGCCTCGGCGTCGTAACGCTTCGTGCGATACGCGACCGGCCCATCGGACGCGCGGAGAGGCACACGGCTAAAGGGGCCGCGAACGTCGGGTCCCCCCGGAGCCCCATGGAGACGGAACTGGACACGATTCGCGCGTGGTTCGCCTACCTGGCCGATACACGACGTGGTTACCTCGAGACGCTCTCCAAGCTTCCTCCAGCGGAGCTGACCCGCGACCGCGGCGCCTCGTTCCCCACCCTCCTCGACATCTTCGCGCACACCCAGGGCGCCCTGTACTTCTGGATGAAGGACTGCGCCACCTTCCCGTTCCCGCCCCAGGAGGGCGGGTCCGACGGTCCGCCTACGCTCGGGGACGTGAGAAAGGACGAGGACTACATTCAGGCCCAAGTGAAGCGGGTGATGACCGAGCTGACCGACGCCGGGCTCTCGCGAACGATCGCGCGGAAGAAGGGCCGGGGGTCGAGCCACGACTGTCAGGTGCCGGTGCGGGAAGCGCTGTGGCACCTCGTCGAGGAGGAGCTCCAGCATCGGGGCGAGCTCAATGCCCTGCTCTGGCAGATCGACGTCGAGGCGCCGGTCGCCAGCTGGATCCGCTGGGGCCATACCGTCGGTCGGATCCAGGACCCATCTCCCACCCCTTCGTAGCCCCCGCCGGCCGAGCGACCGCTGTCGCTGGCTCGCTCGGCCTGGTGCCAACCCCCGACTGCGCTGGCCCACGGTCCCCGCCGAACGTGCCGTTATAGTCCTGCGGTCCTTCGAAGCCGCCCAGCGTCCCTCTCCCCATCCCGGAGCGCTGGAAACCCGTGGCAATGTCGGATTCCACCCTTGCCTGTCCCTGGTGCGGTGCCAGGAATCCACCCGGCGCTCAGTTCTGCCATGGCTGCGGCGTCTCGCTGGGTCCGCTTTCGAGCACCGCGCCTCCGAGCCCGACCGCTCGGCCGCCGCTGACCCCAGTGCCTTATCCCGGGGTGGCCCCCCCGCCCCTCGTCCCCACCCCGGGGTTCGCTGCGACGGCGACGACTCCGGAGGTGGCTCACGCCCAGGACCAGACGATCGACGGCCTGCGGTGGCTCGCTGTCGGGTTCGGGATCGGATGGATCCCCTTGGTGGGGCTCGTCGGCGGGATCCTCGGTCTCGTCGGGCTGATCATGGTCTTCCAGGGTCGCCGAGGCTTCGGTCCGACGCACCATCGGTACGTGGTCTGGGCCGGAGTCCTGATCCTGGTCAGCATCGTGGGGGCGGTCGCAGCATCGGTCGTCGTCAGCTGGATCGAGTTCTCGACCACCTCCGCGCTCCTCAGCGGTTCCTCCGCGCACGCGATCCCCGGGGTCGTCGGCTGGCTCGAGGCGCTCGTCGCGGTGTCGACGGTTCTGGGTGTCCTCGGTGGCCTCGCGATCGTGCTGCTCGTCTTCCAGATCGCCGACGGAACGGCCCGGCGCGCCCTCTGGATCGCGTTCGGGCTCGGAGCGGTCATCGCCGGCGGAGGGGCCGTCCTCACGGCGCTCTCCGTCACCGCCGCGACCACGGGCAGCGCATCGCTGCAGGCCTACACCACCGACACCGACCTGCTCGACGTGGCAGGGGCGATCCCGTCCCTGCTCCGGGCGTGGGCATACTACCACGTGCGACAGCTGCACCTCGTCGGGGAGCCGACCTAGGGCATCGGATCGCTGCCGAAGGCGACGGCGACCGGACCCGGCTGGTGCTGGCTTCGGGGTAGCGAGACGGCTCGGGTCGGGGAGCCTCCCTCGTTGACCGCTGAGTCCGCTAGGCCGGCACGTGCTCGGAGGTTAGCATTCGACCGTCAGTGATCGCCGCCACCAAGCCCCGGCGCCGGCCGCCCGATGAACGCCGGTCGCCCCCGCCGCGCGAGCGGAGGCGCGCGGCGCGCCAGGCCCGGGTACGTCGGGGTCCGCGGCGCCGGCTAATGAGCGGACGGCCCGTGGGGCTTGAAGGGTTCGATGAAGGCTGCGGTCGTGCGGGAGGTGGGCCGGCCCCCGGTGCTCTCCGAGTTCGCGGAGCCTAAGCTCGAGTCCGGGGAGGTGATGGTGACGATGGCCGCGTCGGCGGTCAACCCGCTCACCCTCACCCGCGCCGCGGGCGCCCATTACAGCGCGAACGTCCCACCCCCCTTCGTTGCGGGGATCGACGGGGTCGGGAGGACCGAGGAGGGGACGAGGGTCTACCTCGCCCAGCCGCCGCGCGCGCCGTACGGGACCCTGGCCGAGCGCGCGGCGGTGCCCCAGACCAGCCTGATCCGGCTTCCGGACTCGCTCCCGGACGCTCTCGCCGCGGCCGTGGCGATCCCGGCCCTCTCCTGCTGGAATCCCCTCGTCCACCGCGCGCCCATCCGGTCCGGCGAGTCGGTGCTCGTGCACGGGGCCACGGGGGCTGCCGGGCACATGGCGGTCCAGGTCGCGAAGCACCTCGGGGCCCGAGCGGTGGTCGCCACGGGGCGCAGCCGCGCCAAGCTCGAGGCGCTGCGCGCGATCGGGGTGGACCGAACGATCCCGCTCGACCAGCCGTCCGAGACGATCCGTTCGGCCGTTCGAGAGGCCGTTCGCGAGCTGCAGGTCGGGGTCGTTCTCGACTACCTCTGGGGCCCGAGCGCCGTCGACGTCCTGGCCGCTGCCGGCGGACCGAACGGACCGCGCGGCTCGTCGGTGATCCGCTACGTCCAGATCGGAGCCATCACAGGTCCGACCACACCCGTCGACTCCGCGGTGCTGCGCAGCTCCGGGCTCGAGGTCCTGGGGAGCGGCATCGGTAGCTCGACCCCGCAGGAAGTGAAGGAGTCGCTGGTGGCGCTGTTCGCCGCCACCGCCTCCGCGCGATTCCGCCTGGAGACCGACGTCCAGCCGCTGTCGGCGATCGACGGCCGCTGGGGATCGACAGGCGAGGAACGCCGCCTCGTGTTCTCGCTGTCCTAGCCGTGGGGCCGAGGCCTCGAGCCGGTCGGGGTACCGTTCGACCGGACCTCGCCGCGCGTCGTCCGGGCCCTGGAGATCGACCGGCCGGGGACGCGCTGCGACCGACTCCTCCGCTGCGGGGTCCCCGTCTTCCTCAGCCGCCAGATCGCCTCCAGGGGCCATCGTCGCGCCCACCGCTCCTCGGCCCGGGTCAGGTAGGAGGACCGGGCGCCGCGCGGGGGCCGGGTCTCGATCAACCCGTCCACCACCAGGCCGTTCTCCGCGAACAGCCGGATCCACTCCCCGTAGGGGAGCTGGAAGTTGACCTCTCCCTCGCGATACTCGACCCGGTCGAGATCGAAGTAGTCGTACAGCAGCCTCGCCCCCAGACGATCGGTCCTGCGATGCTGGGCCAGGGTTCGCAGGGGACTGGAGGTGGAGAACACGAGCCGTCCCCCCGGGCGAAGGACGCGGGCCGCCTCCGGTACCGCTCGATGGGGGTCGCAGAACGTCAGGGCGCCCCAGTCGCAGAACGCCACGTCGAACGAGGACGCCCGAAACGGAAGCCGCTCGGCGTCACAACGGACCAAGGGGACGTTCTCCTTCGACCTCCGGAGGATCCTGCGCGCGTGGGCCAGCTGGGCCGGCGAAACGTCGATCGCCACCGGTCGCGCTCCCGCTCGCGCGAGGGCGAGGGACCATCGGGCGGCGCCGCAACCCAGCTCGATCATCTCCCGGCCCCGAGGGTCCCCCAAGGCCCGCAGGCTCGACTCGGGAATCCTCCAGAGCCCCCAGGCCATCGACCTCTTGCCGCCCAGGGCCGTCCGGTGGCGCCGGTCGTACTCGTCGCTCGTGCCCTCCCACAGGGCGAGATTCCGCCGGAGATGACCGTCTTCGCGGGAGGGACGGTCGGCGACCCTCCTACGCCGTTGGGCCGGTAGAGCCCCCGGGGGGACCATCCTCCGGCGGACCTGCGGAGTCACATCAGCTGACCGGAGGGAGGCCTCACGCCCGACCCAGGGTCGTCCGTAGGGGATGGCTCGCCTAGAGGAAGGCCCGGCGCCGAGGAGCGATCACGAACCTGCCGGCGGGGGAGAGGAGCGTCGCGCGGGTACCGGAGGCTCCCCCGGCGAACGGGTCGTGATGGGCCCTCGGCTTGAAGGTCACCCCGACGACGGCCGGGCCGCCTTTCACATGGACCTTCGAGGGGGATGCCGAGCCGCTGTAGCCGGCCTCCGTCCCGATCTTGAAGGCGTAGGTCCCGTTCGGGAGGGCGAACTGGATCGGCTCGCCGGTGACGTTCGATCGGGTCTCGCCCTTCACGGTGATCGACCAGGTCCCGGAGGCGAGCCCGGATTCCGTGAACGTCACGCGGTACGGGTAGACGAACGTCACCGAGACCTTCGCGCTCTTCGTGAGGTCGAGGGTTCCCGACAGGGGGATCGAGGCCTTCCCCTCGTGGACGGCGACGGTCTGCCCGACGAGCGGCGCGACGATGGCGTAGCTGTAGCTCCCCGGTGTGAGATTCGCGAAGATGAGGGTCGAACCCTTGAACTGCCCAACGCGGTCGCGATCGAGGCTCGCCGACCAGGACTGACCGCGGGGCAACCCCTTCTCGACGAACCGCAGCGTGACGGTGTGGCCCCGGGAGAACCCCACCGACACCATCGTCGCGCCCGAGACGCTCACGGTTCCGCTCCCGTTCGACGTGTAGCCGGACGGTCCGGTCACCAGCACGGGTTCCGTCCCGTTCGGGACCGTCGGGAAGGTGATCGAGCCGGAGACGCTGTGCTCCAGGCTCCCGTTCAGTACCACGGTCCAGCCGTCCTTCGCTAGGAGCGTCGCCGGGAGGCCCGCCTCCACGAACGTCACGGGGGCCTCGACCAGGTGGAACGTCAGGGAGACCGTGACCGGGCCGCCGTTCACGGAGACCGAGCCGGGAGGCGCGGCCCAGACGTCGCCCGCCGAGCTCGCGGTGTAGCCGTAGGTTCCGTTCGTCGCGTTGAAGACCAGGGAAGCGCCCGTCGAGTGAAGCGCGGAGGAGTTCAGGCGGACCGACCAGGAGGTGCCGGACGGGAGGCCGGTCTCTTCGAACGTCACGGGGTAGCTCACGATCGTCCCCGTCCCGAGCCCGGTCTGCCCGTTCGTGAGGGTGTACCGGGTCGTCGGTCCGGTCCCGTTGTCCGTGCTGATCCGGACCTCGACCGCAGGGACCGTGCCGGAGGCGAGCCCGGCCCAGTGGAGGACGTGGAACGACGCGACCGCGTCGGCCGGCAGGACGAGGCCGGTCGCGTTCAGCGAGTCGCTCGTGGTGCCGACGAGCTGACCGAAGGAGATGTTCAGCTCCGCGGAGGCGGCGCCGAGGTCCAGCACCGTGCCGTCCGGCTCGAGCCGCAGCGAGAAGTCGTGCGGCTGCGGGGAGGTCAGGTTGAGGTCGAGGCCGCGGACCCTGGACGTCCCGGAGGCGTTCGTCGCGAGCAGCGCGAGGATCGGCGAGCTGCCCGAGGCCGGGTCGGTGACGGTGTAGGTGTTCCCCGTGAGGTTCACGAGGGCGAACGCCTGCAGGGTCCCGGAAGCGTCCGGCTCCTCGATGCCGGAGCTGTTCGCTATCCCCTGCACGAACGTCTGGGAGTCGGCGGTCGTGCCGCCGTCGCCGAACGAGTCCGTCCCGCCACCGGAGAGCGACACCGTGAGCGGCGCCAGGCCCGCGACGAAGTAGTACCCGTTCGCCTGCGTGTCGTAGTCGTTGCTGTTCCCGCTGGTCCACTTCGCGTGCGAGAACATGTTCGGCGCCAGCGTCAGCGGGATCGGGGCCGAGAGGACCCCGAACTGGTCGAAGTTGGGGACCGGCGCGGGACCGGTCCACCAGAAGGAGTCGTTCGAGGCGTTGTAGAACCCATGCTCCGTGGTCTGCGGGGCGTTCGGGTCGGAGACGTCGATCTCGAAGACGTCCCCGGGCAGGGTCTGCTCGCCGTACGCCACGACAGCGTGGCCCGCGTGAGGAGCGTACATGATCAGCACGGCCGGCTGGCCCGCCGCGAGCGAGGCGTCGAGCGCGGCCCAGTTGGCGGCGAAGTCGGACGGCGCCGTCCCTCCGCCCCCTCCGAGGGAGGAGACGCCCTGGGCCACGGTCTGGTGCAGCATGATCGCGAGCGTCGCCCCGTCCATACCGGGACCGTCGTCGGGCTCGACCGGCGGCCCCGCGGTGAGGTTCGCCGTCGTCCAGACCGACGCGGGAAGGTACGGCGTCTCGGCCCCATTGCGGATGTCGTGCTGCCAGTAGAGGATCATCGTGGTCGAGAAGCCGAAGCAGTTCCCGGCGCTCGACCACGGGCTGCCGTAGTTGCTGAACGGGTAGCTTTCCCAGAGCGGTTGCCAGTCGGTGACCATCAGCGTCCCGACCGGGTAGGTCAGGTTCGCGTGGGCCGTTTCGTCGTAGTAGTCCACCGCGTGCGCGCTCACGAGGTAGTTGGCCGAGATCGGGAACGTGAACGTGACGGTGGTCGGTCCGTAGAAGAACCCGGCATGGATGGAGAGAGAGTCCTCGGGTCCGTCCCAGAGTCGTATGACGAAGTAGTAGGGCCACGTTCCTCCCGCCGGGGTGACGGTGAAGGTCGCGTTCCCCCCCGAGCGGACCTGCGGCCGG
>DATJVA010000166.1:0-11484 GCA_035502015.1 Thermoplasmata archaeon
GCCGCGATAGGGGCGAAGCTCTCTCGCCGCTCGAACGCCCCGTCGTCGACGCCCACGACCTGGGGGTGCGGTTTACCGAGCGCGCGCCGCAACGCTAAGACCCCCGATGAGGTCCGCCGTCCCCGATGGGCACCCCTCCGATCTCGGTCCGTTGCCCGACGTGCGGGGCGGACTTGAACGTCGTTCTGGCGCCCGCGCCCCCGACGCAGTGGTTTCCGTGTCCGCACTGCCGCCACCCGGTGCCCGTGGTCGTCCCGCGGGACCTGCCTCCCCTCTACAGCTGGGAGGTCCTCCCCGGGCTATATCCCGAACTGCCAGCGCCGCGCCGACCGAAGATTCGAATGCGGAAGGTCGCCCAGGTGGTCCTTGCCCTCATCACTGCCCTCTCGATCGTCCTCGGCGGAGTCCTCATTGCGCTCGGGACCGAGGCGCTCGGTCCAGCGAGCTACTCGGTGTCCGGGACGGTGACGGAGCAGTCGTTCCCTCGTACCGTGCCGGCCGCCGGAGCGAAAGTCGTGCTCACGGACGACCAGGGTCGGACGAGGACGACCGTCGTCGGGTCGGACGGTGCGTTCTCCTTCGCGCAGGTCCCTCCCGGCGGGATCTCGATCAACATCACACAACCGAGCTACGCCCCGGTCACGGTCGAGACGTTCGCCTCCCCGGTCTACGCTACGACGACCACCGGCCTGTCCGTCCACCTGGTTCCCGGCAACAATTCGAACGGGACCACCCAGAGCCTCTCGCCGTTCCCGGACCTCGAGACGTTTGTCGCGTCGATCGGCACCGCCGTCGCGCTCCTCGGGATCGTCGCCCTCCTCGCAGCGTGGGGGGCCGTCGTCACGGCACGATCGAACCGACCGGCGGTCGGCGTGGTGGGCGGAGCCGGGAGCCTTCTCGCGCCGGTCGCGTTCTACTTCCTCTCGCTGTCCGGAGCGTTCCCGCTGCTGGTCGTGGGGTCGACGCTGCTGGCCGCGCTCGGAGCGTTCGTACTGACGGTCCGCTCCCTCGAGATCCTGCAGGTGGGCCCGGAAGCGCGGGAGAACTAGGGGAGGCCCTGGGTCCGCGCCGAGGCGGCACGGCCGGTCCCCGCGATCGGCCGGCGCGAACGAAACCCGCCCGTGAGCGTGTGGTAGAACCCGACCGTCGACTCTCCCCGCTGCCAGCAAAGGAAGACGACCTCGCCGTCCAGGACCGCATAAAAGTCGACCAATCCCGTGGCGAGCTGCTTTACCTCGATCCCTTCGGCCCGAAGCGAACCGACCGCCTCGTCGACCCGCCGGCTCAGGTTCCTCCACTCCGCGTCGAGCCGGCTCTTGAGCTCGTGATCGGGCTGGTCCTCGGCGTCGGCCTCGGCGCCCCAGAACTCGGCGAGCCGTTCGCGCTGCTCGTGGACCTCGGCGAGCCGGCTGACCCACCCTTGTAGACGGGGCAGGAGTTCCTCGAGCTCCGGGAGCCGGGCGTTCGCCTCCGCGACGGTCCACAGGCGCGGAGGACCTTCCGGTACCGGCTCTCGCTGAGGGCGGTCCGATGGCTCCATCCGTCGGGGGTCTCCGTTCCTACTAACCGGCTCGCCCTATAAACAGAGGTGATAGGGGTTAGGTAACCACCCGACGGCGCGGGGAACCGCTCAGATGAGCGAGAGCTCCCGCCCGGCCTTCGTGAAGGCGGCGATGGCGGTCGTGACGTCGTCGTCCGTCAGCGCCGCGTTCATGATCGTGCGGATCCGTGCCTTGTCCTTGGCCACCATCGGGTAGACGATCGGCAGGGCGAACACGCCCAGCTCGAACAGACGCACGCTCAACTTCTGGGCGAGCGCGCTGTCGCCCACGATGACGGGGGTGATGGGCGTCTCGCTGTGCCCGGTGTCGAATCCGAGCGCCTGCATCTCCTTCTTGAAACGTCGGGTGTGCATCCACAGCCGCTCGACGTGCTCCGGCTCCGACTCGAGCACGTCGATCGCCGCGAGACACGCCGCCGCGACCGGCGGTGGGTGCGAGCCGCTCAGGAGCCACGTCCGCGACTTGTTGTAGGCGAACCGGACGAGGTCCATCGACCCCGACACGTGCCCTCCGACGACCCCGAACGCCTTCGAGAACGTGCCCATCTCGACGTGCACTCGGTCCCGACCGAGACCGAAATGGGAGACGATCCCCCGGCCCCCAGGTCCGAGCACCCCTTCCCCGTGCGCGTCGTCGACGTACACCATCGCCCCGTGTCGGGCGGCGGCCGCGGCGATCCGGTCGAGCGGCGCGATGTCACCGTCCATGGAGAAGACCCCGTCCGTGATCACGAGGATGCGTCGGTAGGCCGGCGCGTGCTCCTCGGCCTTCGCGAGGACCTTCTCCAGGTCCGGGACGTCCGCGTGCCGGAAGACGGCCCGGTCGGCGCGCGACAGCCGCACGCCATCGATGATGCTGCCGTGGTTGAGCTCGTCGGAGATGATCAGGTCGCCCTCGCCGGCGAGCTGCGGAATGAGGCCGGCGTTCGCCGCGAAACCCGTCTGGTAGACGAGCGACCCTTCCGCGTGCTTGAACTTCGCGAGGCGACGCTCGAGTTCCATGTGGAGGTCCATCGTGCCGGCGATCGGTCGCACCGACCCCGAGCCGACCCCGTGGGTGTCGATCGCCCGGCGTGCGGCCTCCTTGAGCCGCGGGTGGTTGCTGAGCCCGAGATAGTTGTTCGAGCAGAACATGAGCACTTTCTTCCCGTCGATCGTGCACCACGGGGCGCTCGGGCCGGCGAGCACCCGAAGGCGCCAGTCAAGGCTCTGGTCGACCAGTTGACGGTACTCCTCACCGAGGAACGAGGTCGCGTCGCGCATCTTACCACTTCGCCTCCAAGGAGACCTTCGCGGCTTGGAGCGACGTCATGAGGTCCATCGCCCGAGGCAGTTCGCGGATCGGAACGCGATGGGTGATGATCTGGCCCATCTTCTCCCGGAACGCCGCATCGGCGAGCAGGCCCTTCACCTGGAACCACGTCTCGAACATGCGACGTCCGAAGATCCCGTGGATCTTGGCCGCCTTGAAGATCACCGCGTCGTCGAAGTCGAGGCTCGCGTCGTGGTCGAACAGGCCGAGGAGCGAGACGCGGCCCCCCGGAGTGAGCGCGTCGAACGCGAGCTTGAGAGCGGACGGATGCCCGGACATCTCGACCGCGACGTTGACCCCACGGCCGTCCGTCTCCTCGCGGATCGTCTTGGCCGCCGGTACGTTCGGGTCAGTGGGGTCGAACACGCGGTCCGCGCCCATCTTCTTCGCGAGCCCCGCGCGGAACGGGTTCACCTCGGTCGCGAAGACCTTGCGGGCGCCCAGCATTCGGGCGACGGCGATGGACAGGAGCCCGATGGGACCGCACCCGGTGACGAGGACCGTCCCGCCCGCGATGTCCTCGAGATTATCCTCGGGGAGAAGCGAGTGGACCGCATTTCCGAGCGGCTCCTGGATCGACGCAAGCGCCGGGTCGAGGTGAGGGTCGTTCTTCCACGCGTTCAGCTCGGGAAGGACGGCGTACTCGGCGAAGACCCCGTTGCGGTCGACGCCGAGCACCTGGACGTTCTCGCAGATGTGCATCCTTCCCGTCCGGCACTGATAGCAGGTGCCGTCGACGATGTGCGTCTCCGCGGAGACGTGGTCGCCCACGTGGAGGCTATTGACGCGCTTTCCGACCTCGACCACCTCGCCCGAAAGCTCGTGGCCGAAGATCATCGGGACGTGGCGGACCCGGGCCTGGGCCCAGTCGTTCCACACCCAGATGTGGACGTCGGTCCCGCAGATCGACGAGGCCCGGACGCGGACGAGCACCTCGTCGTCGCCGGGTTTCGGGTCGGGCACCGACCGTATCTCTCCTCCCGGACCTCTCTCCGTCTTCACGAACGCTTGCACAGTGACACTCTCCGTCGGTGGGATGGCGTCGGCAGTTTAACGGTTGGGGAGTTCCGGGCCGCGAAGCGGCCCCTTCCGTCGCGTCCGCCACTCTACGCGCGCGTCCGAAACGGTCGCGCGTCGCGGACCGGTTTTCGAGGTGAAACCCGGGATTCTGACGGTCGCAGCTCTGCGCGCGCGCGAGCGCTTATATAGGGCACCCTTCTCCCCCGCCCGCACCGGAGGCAGGACCCCCTATCGACCGATGGCCCGTCGTCACCGTCCCAGGCGAGGTTCTCTCGCATTCTCCCCCCGCTCCCGGGCCGCACGGCCCGTTCCGCGGGTCCGGTCGTGGGCCCCCGGCGCGAAGCCGGTGGCGATCGAAGGTTTCGCTGGATACAAAGTCGGGATGACCCACGCCTTCATCGTGGACTACCGCAAGCGGTCCACCACGGCGGGCCAGGAGGTCGCGGTACCCGTCACGGTGGTCGAGGTGCCCCCGCTCCGCGTCGTGGCCGCCCGGGTCTACGCCCGCAATCCGTACGGCGCTCGAGTGGCGTCGGAGGTGTGGGCGGCCGGGCTCTCGGAGGAACTCAATCGGCGGATCCCGAAGCACCCGGCGAGTCCCGCTGAGGCGCTCGACCGGTTCGGCAAGACCGCCGGCGACGAGATTCGGCTCATCGTTCACACCCAACCCCAGCTCCTTACCGGAACGGGGTCGAAGACCCCGAACCTGTTCGAGGTCCGGGTCGCGGGCGAGAAGTTCGAGGAGCGGCGGGCGTTCGCGCTCGAACAGCTCGGTCAGGAGATCCCCGCGGAACGGCTGACCAAGGAGGGCGAGTTCGTCGACGTCATCGGAGTGACGAAAGGGTTCGGTTTCCAGGGTCACATTCAACGCTGGGGCGTGAAGCTTCAGCCGCGCAAGAACTCGAAGCACCGCCGAATGATCGGCACGCTCGGCCCCCACAACCCGAGCTTCGTCACCTACCGGATTCCGCAGGCGGGCCAGCAAGGGTACCACCGGCGTACGCAGTTCAACATGCGGGTCCTTAAGATCGTCCGCGACCCGCGGACCGACCCGATCACCCCGGCGGGAGGGTTCCCGCACTACGGGGAGGTCCAGAGCGCCTGCCTCGTACTCCACGGTTCTCTGCCCGGGCCCGCGAAGCGCCTGCTGCGCTTCCGCGCCCCGATGCGCAGCCACATCACATCGGTCGAGAAGGTCGACCTGCGCTATCTCAGCACGCGATCGAAGCAGGGAGCATGACGCCCGACCCCGTTCCCCGTGAGCGAGACTCGCCGGCGGAACGGGCGAGCCCTCACCACCGCATCCACCTCCTCGGCCTAGACGGAAAGCCCGGGGCTCAGCTCGCGCTGCCGCTTGCGTTCTCGTCGCCCGTTCGCACCGACCTCATTCAGCGAGCGGTCGTGGCGGCCCAGACGCACCGGCGCCAGCCGTACGGGACGTCGCTCACCGCCGGTCGTCGCCACTCGGTCGAGTGGTCCGGGAAGGGTCGGGGGGTCGCGCGAACTCCTCGGCTGATGGACTCGATGCGCGGCGCCCAGGCGCCCAACACGGTCGGGGGCGGCCAGGCGCATCCGCCGCGCGTCGACCGCATCTGGTCGAAAAAGATCAACCGGAAAGAACAGCGCCTTGCGTTCTCCTCGGCGCTCGCCGCGACGCGGGACGCGAAGCTCGCCGCTGGGCGGGGCCACACGGTTCCGCACTTGCTCCATCTCCCGGTCGTCGTCGACGACCCGGTCGAGGAGATCCAACGGACCCAGGACGCCCAGCTCCTCCTCGAACGCCTCAAGCTTTGGGACGATGTCGAGCGGGCCCGGGCCGGAGTCCACCTCAAGTCGTCCGGACGTGCCCGACGCCGCGGGCGAGTTCGCCGGACCCCCCGGAGCATCCTCGTCGTCACGAGCGGACCGGGAAAGGCCCTCGGCTTCCGGAACCTCACCGGCGTCGATGTCGTTCCGGCACGCCGTCTCGCGACGGAAGACCTTGCCCCCGGAGGCTCCGCCGGTCGCCTCACGGTCTTCTCCCGGGCGGCGGTCGAATCGCTGCGCGAGCGGCTCGGGGAGGTCGCCCCATGACGAGCCTCCGACACCGAATCATCCTGCACGCGTACGTCACCGAGAAGTCGATGGACGAGATGGAGCGGCAGAACAAGCTCGAGTTCGTCGTCGACCGGCGGGCCAACCGGGCCGACATCCGCAAGGCCGTCGAGGCGACGTATCAGTGCAAGGTCCAGAAGATCACCGTCAAGATCGTGCGCGCCGGCAAGATCGCCACGGTTCGGCTCGCGAAGGAGTTCTCCGCCGAGGACATCGGCGGACGGGCGGGAGTGTTCTGATGGGAAAGCGAGTGATCTCCCGGCGCCGCGGGAGCGGCACGGGCCGGTACCGCTCGCCGAGCCATCGGCACCACGGCGCGGTCTACCACCCGCCTCCCGAGGTCGTGGGGGAGGGCAAGGTCGTCGCGATCGTTCCGGCCCCGGGTCGGACGGCGCCCGTCGCGGAGGTGCTCGCTCCCCAAGGAGGGATCGTCCGGATCCTCGCCACGGCGGGACTCGCCACCGGAGATTCCGTCTCCTTCCAGGAAGGCCGGCTCGACCGCGGCTCGATCCTTCCGCTGGGGAACATCCCGGACGGGACCCTCGTCTCCAACCTCGAAGTGAAACCGTTCGACGGCGGTCGCCTGGTACGGGTCGCTGGCGCGAGCGCGCTCGTGGTGGCCCACTCGGGCTCCGACGTGACCGTTCAGCTGCCGAGCGGCGCGTTCAAACAGTTCCTCGCCACCTGCCGCGCCCAGGTCGGAGCGGTCGGCGGCGGAGGCCGTCTCGAGCGCCCGATCATCAAAGCCGGCAAGAAGTTCTGGGCGACCCGGTCGCTCGCCCGCCAGCCGTTCAAGGTCCGCGGGGTCGCGATGAACCCGGTCAACCACCCGTTCGGAGGCGGTGCCCACCAGCACGTCGGCCGCCCGAGCACGGTGTCGAGCGGGACCTGGCCGGGCGCCAAGGTCGGGCGGTTCTCACGCTCGGCGCGCAAGAAGCGCCTGCTCCGCGAGGGGAAGGGTAGGTAGCTATGCCGAAGGCCCGTCGCGCGAAGAAGGTCGAGGCCCGCCGGAAGCGGGAGTTCACCCTTCGCGGGAAGACGCTCCCCGAGCTTCAGGCGATGAGCCTCCCCGACCTCGCGAAGGTCGTCACCGCGCGAGCGCGCCGGTCGATCCGACGTGGGTTCAACGCCGAGACGACGCTGTTCTTCGAAGCGATGCGCACGACCGACCCGGCCAAGGTCGTACGCACGCACTGCCGCGACGCCCTCGTGCTCCCCGAGCACGTCGGTCGCCACGTCGCGATCCACAACGGCAAGGAGTTCAAGGAGATCGAGGTCCGGCCCGAGATGATCGGACACTACTTCGGCGAGTTCGCACTGACCCGGCGGTTCGAGAAGCACTCGGGCCCGGGCGTCGGCGCCACGCGGTCGTCGAAGTTCATGCCGCTGAAGTAGGGGGTCGAACGATGAAGGGATACACCTACCGGGCGGAGTCGGGCGTGAACGTCGCCCGGGCCCGTGGGATCGAGCTCCCCATCTCCCCGAAGAAGACGTACGAGGTCCTCAACGCGATCCGGGGGCTCCCGGTCGACCGCGCGACGACCGTCCTTGAGGACGCGATCGCGCTCAAGCACGCCATCCCGTTCCGCCGGTACAATCAGGAGACCGCCCACAAGGTCGGCACCGGCCCCGGACGCTACGCCCAGAAGGTCGCCAAGAACGTCCTCAAGGTCCTCGAGAACGCGAAGGAGAACGCGGAATACGAAGGACTGGACGCCGACCGCCTCTTCGTGAAGATCGCGGCGAGCAGCCGCGGCCGCATCCGCAAGGCGAGCATGCCCCGCGCCCACGGCCGGGCGACCGCGTGGAACGAGCAGACCACCCACATCGAGATCATCCTCGCCGAGCGGAAGGAGGCCGAATGACTGCGGAGCGCAAGGTGATCCAGGAGCAGATGCGACGCGTCCTCCTCAAGGACTACCTGGTCCAGGAGAGCGCCCGCGCCGGTTTCGGCGGGCTCGACATCACGCGCACTCCGATGGGCACCCGCGTCACGTTGATCTGCGAGCGTCCCGGGATCCTGATCGGCCACCGCGGGGAGCTGATCAAGCGGCTCACCGAAGACATCCACGCCCGCTTCCAGCTTGACAACCCACAGATCGAGGTCCAGGAGGAGCGCGCCCCGAGCCTGAACGCTCAACTGATGAGCGAGAAGCTCGCCTCGACCCTCGAACGCGGTTGGCACTTCCGGCGGGCCGGTCACTCGACCGTCCGACGGATCATGGAGGCCGGCGCGCGCGGTTGTCAGGTGATCCTTTCGGGAAAGCTGACCGGCGAACGCCACCGCACCGAGCGGTTCAAGGCCGGGACGATCAAGTACTGCGGTGAGGCGGTCCATCTCTGGATCGACAAGGGGTTCTACCAGGCGCGCCTCAAACCCGGCGCGATCGGCGTGAACGTCTGGATCATGCGCCCGACCGCGAAGCTCCCCGACGAGATCGTCGTGAAGGGGGTCGTGGACCGGCCGAAGCCGGTACCGGTCGAGCTGCCCCCGGTGGAAGAGGCGGCCCCGGTGCCGATCGGGCCGGAAGTGGAGGCCCCCGACGCCCCATGACGCTTCAGCGCATGAAGGAGCTACGGAGCCTCTCGGACGACGAGCTCCGCCGCCGCATCGCCGATGACGAGAACACGCTGCTCCGCGAGCGGGGCGTCGCCGCGATGGGCGGTGCGCCACCAAGCCCGGGGCGCATGCGGGCCCTGCGGACGAACGTCGCCCGCGCCCTCACCGTGCTGAGCGAACGCGCGCACGCTCCTTCGGGGCGGGGCGCCCGGACGGAGGCGCGTAGGTGAGCCCATGTCGACGACACACCATGCGCACACCGGCACTTTCTCCCGCATCGAGCGAGAGTCGCTCGCGGGCGAGATTCTCGGCGCATCGGTCCGTTTCCCGGCGTCGCCCGCGCTCCGGAACCCCGTCACTGGCACGCTCGTCGACGAGTCCCTCTCGACCTTCACCGTTCGCCTGGCGGGCTCGTCGCGGACGGTGCGGGTCCCGAAGGCCGGCCTCGAGGGCACGATCGCGCTACCGTCGGGCGAGTTACCGTTAAGAGGGGACACCCTACGCGTGCGGCCCGAAGACCGCACGAAGCGCCTGCTCGCCGGCGGTTCTCGGAGGCACTCATGACCCCGACCCGTACTTCGACCGCTCGCCGGGCCCGAGACATCGGTCTCGATGTGAGGGCTCCGAAGACGCGGTGCGACGACCGCCACTGCCCGTTCCACGGCCGCCTCCCCGTCCGGGGACAGGTCCTCGAGGGGACGGTCGTCTCGACGTCGATGCAGCGGACCGCGGTCGTCGAGCGGACGCTGCTCCACTACGTCGCAAAGTTCGAGCGCTACGAGAAGCGCCGCCGTCGCTACCTCGCGCACGCGCCCCCGTGCCTAAATGTACCGGTCGGCCACCGGGTCCGGATCGCCGAGACCCGTCCGTTGTCGAAGCTCGTTTCGTTCTGCATCGTCGAGGACCTCGGCGAAGCGGCCCACCGTGTCAAGGGCGAGGAAGCGCCTGCCGAGGGCGAGCTGCCCGAGCCGAAGGAGGAGGTCGCATGAAGGGCCTCGCCGGCCGCCGGGGACGCGGGCTCCCGAAGGGCGCACGCCTGGAGTGCGTCGATAACACCGGCGCGAAGGTCGTCGAGATCATCGCCGTTCGGAACTGGCACGGCACCCACCGCCGCTATCCGAGGGCCGGGATCGCCGACCTGATCATCGTCTCCGTGAAGAAGGGGACTCCAGAGATGCGACGGCAAGTGCTCCACGCGGTGATCGTCCGCGCGCGCTCGCCGATGCGACGCCCGGACGGTACCCGCGTGCAGTTCGAGGACAACGCGGCGGTGATCACGACCGAGACGGGAGAGATCAAGGGCTCGCAGATCAAGGGGCCCGTCGCCAAGGAGGCCGCCGAGCGCTGGCCGCGGATCGCGGCGGCGTCGTCGATCATCCTGTAGGAGGTCAACGCCGATGTCCGTTTCTCCGCACTCCCCGCGCCGCCAGCGCAAGGCGCTCTACACCGCCGACTCGTTCGAGCGCCGGGTCCGCATGACGGTCCCGCTCTCGCGCGAGCTCCGAGCGCGGTTCCACCGGCGCTCGATGCCCGTTCGCAAGGGCGACACCGTCCGTGTCCTCGCCGGGAGCTTCGAAGGACGGGAGGAGCGGGTCGCGAGGGTCGACCGACGCGGCTACACCGTCACGCTCGACAACGTTACGCTGAAGACGGCCGACGAGAAGATGAAACCTCTCTCGCTCGGCGTCGGTCACCTCGTGATCACTCGTCTCAACCTCTCCGACCCGTGGCGCCGCCGCTCGATGCGCGTGCGGGACGAGGACGTCACGCCCGAGGAGCGCGGTGAGGCGACGGCCGAAGGCGAGGAGACGACCGAGGAGGTCGTCCCCGCGGCACCCGCCGAGGAGGCCCCCGCCCCGCCGGCGGCGGCCTCCGAGGACGCTTCCGTGACTCCCGAGCTCGAGGACGAAGAGGCGGCGGACGAGGCGCCTCCCGCCCCCAAGCCGGCCCGTAAGAGCCGCGCGAAACCGGCGGAGGACGAGGGGGAGGACGCATGACGTTCCGACTGAAGCGCCGCGCCGCTCCCCGCAGCTGGACGGTCCCCCGCAAGGGGTCGAAGTGGTTGAAGCGGCCAGCGCCGGGCCCGCACACCCAGGACCAGTCGATCCCGCTCCTCCTCGTTCTCCGGGACCTCCGCAAGGTGGTCGCGAGCGCTCGCGAGGCCCGCCTCCTGCTCCGCTCGGGAGCGGTGAAGGTTGACGGGAAGGTGGCGGACGACCTCTCTCGGGGACTCGGCCTGATGGACACCCTCTCCTTCGCGGCGCCGCTCGACGCGCACTTCCGGATGGTGCGGAACCGCCGCGGGAAGCTCACGCTGGTCACGATCCCGTCCACCGAGGCGGCCGTCAAGATCGGACGCGTCCGATTCAAGCACGCCGTGCGGGGGGGCCGGGTCGAGGTGACGCTGCACGACGGGCGAAACTTCCTCGTGCCGTCGACCACCCCATACCGTGTCGGTGATTCGGTCAAGATCTCGCTGCCGGAACAGAAGGTCGTCGGGCACCTTCCCCTCGCCCCCGGCTCGCTCGCCTACGTCGCCGGCGGTTCGCACGTCGGGGAGCTCGCCCGTGTCGACAAGGTCGAGGTCCGGAACTCCTCCCAGCCGAACCTGGTCCATTTCAAGGAGGGTTTCTCCACCGTCAAAGAGTACGTCTTCGTGGTCGGGCAGAACGTCCCCGAGGTCACGCTCTCGGAGGGAGTTGACCGATGAGCGCTCCCTCCTCCGCAGCCTCCCCGGCGGTCCGCTCCCCGGGCACGAACCCCTACCGGGCGGTCCGCGTGATCAAGGTCGTGGTGAACGCCGGCGTTGGCGAGTCCGGCGAGCCGCGCACCAAGGCCGAGAGGGTCCTCCAGATGGTCACCCACCAGAAGCCGGTGGCGACCCGCTCGCACTCGACGAACCGCGACTTCGGGATCCGCAAGGGCCAGGAGATCGGC
>DATJVA010000167.1:0-13926 GCA_035502015.1 Thermoplasmata archaeon
ACTGAACGTTCGGCACCTTCTCGACCGCGAGCTTGACCTCTTCGGCCAAGATCCCGGCGACCGGGCAGCCCGGCGCCGTCAACGTCATCTTGAGCTTCACTGCGTCGTTGGTCCACTCGAACCCGTAGATCAGACCGAGGTCGACGATGTTCATCGGGATCTCGGGGTCGTAGATCTGCTTCAGGTTCTCGGTGATCGCTTTCTCCCGCTCGGCATAGGGGCCGGAATCGGACGGGGCGAACGGGGGTGCGGGCTCTGCGGGGGAAGCGGGGGCCGGGTCGCTCATCTCCCGGACAACGGGCCGGTGGTCTATAAGCGTGCGCGCGGGCGAACTGACCCTTAGGTAACTCCTTGGGAACCCGTTTAAGCGCACTCCCGCTAGCTCGGCGATGCGCGACGTGCATGCGATGTCGCCGAGCCGCGGGCACTTGCGGCTGCACTCGGTCGGTATCTCGGGTATCCGAAAGCCACTCACTGTGCAGCGTCGGGAGGGAACCCACACGCTGGCCGTGGAGTTCCACGTTGCGGTCGACCTGCCGTCCGAGCGCAAAGGTTCGGACCTGTCACGCAACGCCGAGATCCTGGCGGAGGTGGTCGACGAGACGGTCACGCGGCCCGTCGAGGGCCTCGAATCGGCCTGCTCGACCATCGCCCGCGAGCTGCTCGCGCGGCACCGATATGCTACCGAAGCATCGGTCCAAGCGTCGGCCGAATACTTTCTTCGGACGGGGATCTCGGAAACGAAACGAAGCTTCGAGAACTACATGCTGATCGCCGACGCCCTCGCGACGCGGGGGCCGGACGGCGAAGTGACCCTCTCCCGTGCGGTCGGAGCGGAGGCGGTCGGGATGACCGCCTGCCCGTGCGCGATGGAGACCTGTCGGGAGCAGCTCGCGGCGCAGTTTCCACTGCTCCGGGACGCGTCCCTCAAGGAGCTCCCGATGATCACCCACAACCAGCGAAACCGCACCCGCCTCGTGTTCGAGCTCACGGATGAGAGCGAGGTCGAAGCCGACGCCATCATCTCGGCGATCGAGGCCGCGCAGTCGAGCCCCACCTATGCCATCCTGAAGCGCGGAGATGAAGCACAGGTCGTGGTCAACGCCCACCGGCATCCCAAGTTCGTCGAGGACGTCCTTCGGGACCTGCTCGCGAGCCTCCCCGGTAAGTTCCCGACGGTCTCGGACTCAACGGTCGTCCGAGCGAGCACCGTGAGCGAGGAGTCGATCCACAAGTTCAACGTAGAGGCCTCCCACCAGGTCACGCTGGGCGAGCTGCGGCGGTCGAGCGGCCCGTAGGGGGCAGGGGGCGGCGACCGTGCGCTACGCGCTCGACGCCCTCCGCCGCCGACCGGGCCGCTCGGCGATGACCTCTCTCGGCATCGGTCTCGCGGTCGGGCTCGTGGTCTTACTGCTCGCGCTCTCCGCCGGCATCGAGACGAGCGCGACGACCCTTGCGACCCAGAGCGGTGTCGACCTGATCGCGGTGAGCGCGAACGTATCGTCACCGCTCGCGGGCCAGTTCCCTCCGATTCAGGGAGCGCATTCCCTCACCGAGCGCATACCATCGATCGACCCGAACGTCGAGACCGCGAGCCCGTGGCTCGTGAGCGACCTCGTCTTCGGGAACGCTTCGCTCTGGACCGCGGCCAACCAGAGCTCCGTTCCCGGTGGCTGGGGGCCCACGGAGTCGGGCACGGTCGGCTGGATCCCGTCGGAGAACACCGGGATCCAGACGCCCGACATCACGAACGGGAGCGGCTTTACGGCGGCGGGCGACCCGTACTACGCGAACGGCAGTTACAACGGGAGTCCTACCCACGAGATCGTTCTCGACCAGGGTCTCGCCGGCGTGCTGCACGTGAGCGTCGGCGACCGAGTCTGGGTCGGCGCGGCTCAGCCCCCCTCGGCCGGATCGCTTCCGGGGTGGTACGCGAACGCCACCGGATTTCGGGTCGTGGGGGTCTCGGGACCGTTCTGGCTGGTCCCCTCGGCGCTTCTCGCGTTCGCCTACCTCTCGGAGGTCCAGAAGATCGTCGGCGGGGCTTCCGCTTCCACGGACTACGCCTCGCTCGTCCTGGTCCACCTCACCGACCCGACGACCGTCAACAGCGACCAGACCCGTCTCGCCGCCGCCTTCCCGCAGATGACGGTGTTCACACTGGCGAGCATCCTCGGGGCTATCCAGCATGTGGTGAACCTGTACCGGACCTTCGGGGAGCTGATCGGGCTGATCGGCGTCGTGGTGGCGGCGTTGTTCGCGACGACGGTCCTGCAGATGTCCGTCGACGATCGCTCCCGGGAGCTCGCCCTGCTCCGCGCGATCGGACACTCCCGTCCGTCGGTCGGCGTTCTCGTGGTGGAAGAGGGGCTCCTTCTCTCCGCGTTCGGGCTGGTCGCGGGGCTACCGGTCGCCTACGTCGCCGGCTATGGCCTCAACCTCTACCTCCGGAATCTCCTCGCGGGCCTACCGGCCTCGTTCTCGTTCGTCTCGTTCGACCCTGGGGTGCTCCTGGCCGGGGTACTCCTGGTGCTCGCGGTGGGTCTGGTCGCCGCGATCGCGCCGGCCGCGCGGGCGATGCAGCTTCCCGTCGCGGAGGAGCTCCGGGCCCCATGATGCGGTGGGGTCGGCGCGGGTCGTTGCGTCACTCCCGACTTCAACTCGCGCTGGCCGTGGCGGCGATCGCGACGGCGGTCGCGCTGCCGGTCGTCCTCGTGAGCGTCGGAAGCGGGGTCGCCTCCCACGAGCTCGCGAACCTGCAGAACGCGGGATACCAGATAGTGGTCAGCGCGGCCGGACAGCACGGGATCACGCACTCGCATTCCTACGTCGAGCGGATTCTCGCCATGCCGGGAGTGACCGCGGCCTCGCCCGTGTTGAGCGTCACGGTCGACGCGTTCGCACCCTCCGGGTCGGTCGCACCCGTCCTCGCGGAAGGGGTCATTCCCGAGCAGTTCACGCCGACCCTTGGCCCCGCCGA
Organism: Thermoplasmata archaeon; assembly: GCA_035502015.1. GTDB lineage: Archaea > Thermoplasmatota > Thermoplasmata > Lutacidiplasmatales > UBA184 > Lutacidiplasma. Next base: position 2,981 of record DATJVA010000167.1, read on the forward strand.
GTCCGGCCTCTTCCCGTCCCCTCTCCACCTCGGTGACCCGACGGATTTGACGCATTTTGCGAACGGGACGTACGCGGGGCCCGCAACGTACGATGCCCTGCTCTCGTCCCCGTACGCGGAACAGTTCCATCTCGGGACGGGGGATCGGATCATCTTGAGCCCCGTAGACAATCGGACCCTGGGGACGGCGTACAACGTAACGGGCGTGTTCGGTGTTCCTCCGGCCGTCCTGGGACCGACCGGCGCGTTCGCCGTGTTGCTGCCCCTTTCCGACCTCCAGGTGATGACCGGCTATGCCGGAGGGTCAGCGGTCGCCGTGGACGCGGCGGACACCATCCAGGTGGCGGTCGCCGGGTCGGTGGCGACCGACCCGTCGGCCCTCGCGAACGTTCGGAGTTCCATTCAGGGCCTTTTCCCGTACTACGGGGTCAGCTCGCTCTCCCAAGAGGCCCAGCAGCTCGAGGCGGCGAGTGGAGTGCTTACGGGGTTCTACCTGGCGTTGTCCTCCGTCGGCCTCACCGTCGGCCTCATGTTCCTGGCTCTCGTCCTCCTGCGGCGCGTGGAGGCGGACCGTCGTTCGATCGGCATCCGTCGGGCGCTGGGCATTCCGGGCCGTTCGATCGCGGCCGAGATCCTCTCGGCCGGGGCGCTCTTGGCGGTGAGCGGCGCGGTCGTGGGGGTCGCGGCCGGTTACCTGATCGTCGAGGCGCTGGCCGCGTGGGCCACGTCGGCGGTCCAGGAAGCGGCTCAGCTGGCGATCTTCGACCCGGTCATCCTCGGGGAGCTCGTCGCCGGGGTCGTCGGCCTATCGCTCCTGGCCGGCGCGGTGGCGACCCGTAACGCTTTGCAGGCCGAAATCACGGAGGTGCTTCGATGAATGATCGGGCGAGAGCGCCCTCAATCGAGCTCGCGCGCGTGGTTCGGACCTACGGGGCTGGTTCCGCGGACGAGGTTCGGGCGTTGCGCGGGGTCGACCTCATCATCCCTCCCGGCGAGTTCCTTTCGGTCGCGGGCCCCAGCGGCTGCGGGAAGACGACGCTGCTCAACCTTCTCGGTCTCCTCGACACGCCTACCTCGGGCGAGGTGCGGTGGAACGGGGACCCCGTCGGACGCCGGACCGACCGCGCCCGTGCACGCCTCCGACTCGAAGGGGTCGGGTTCATCTTCCAGCGTTTCTACCTGCTCCCAACCTTGACCGCCCGAGAGAACATCGAGCTGCCGATGCGCGCGCTGCGCGTGCCCCACGGCGAACGGACGCGCCGGGCGGCAAGGCTGCTCGAGGAGGTCGGGCTCACCGGCCGGGAGAAAGCGTTCCCCCACCAGCTCTCGGGAGGAGAAGAGCAACGGGTCGCCGTCGCGCGCGCGCTCGCGAACGAGCCTGGCCTACTTTTGGCGGACGAGCCGACCGGCGAGCTCGACTCCGGTAACACCCAGGCGATCCTCGCGCTTCTCGAACGGGTGCGACGGGACCGCGACGCGACCCTTATCGTCGTGACCCACAACCCCGAGGTCGCGCGCGCCGCCGACCGACACATCGTGATGCGGGACGGTCTCGTCACCGAGGACCTCCGGGGGACGTAGGTCATCCATGGCGCGGATCGCGATCCTCCTGAACGACCGGTGCCACCCGAAGGAGTGCCAATGGGAGTGCCAGGCGTACTGCCCGCCGGTCCGGATGGGGCAGGAATGCATCGTAGAGGGACCGGACGGCCATCCGATCATCTCCGAGTCCCTGTGCATCGGCTGCGGCATCTGCGTGCACAAGTGCCCGTTCGATGCGATCAAGATCCTCAACACGCCCGAGGCGAACGAGGCCGAGATCGTCCACCGCTACGGCTACAACGGGTTCCGGCTCTACCGCCTCCCGATCCCGCCGGTCCAGGGCATTACTGGCCTTCTCGGGCCGAACGGCACCGGTAAATCGACGGCGCTTCGCCTGCTCGCCGGCAACGACATTCCGAACCTCGGAGACTACACGCACACCGCAGAGTGGGCGAAGGTGCTCGAACATTACCGGGGCACGGCGCTGCACGCGCACTTCGAGCGGGTCGCGAAAGGCGAGCTCAAGAGCGTCGTGAAACCGCAGTACGTGGACCGTCTCGCGGACGAGTCCGTCACGGTCGGAGAGTTCGTGGGCCAGGCCGGTGGCCGCGCCCGGTCGGTCCTCGCCGAGGTCGGACTCGATGGGAGATCGGACCGTCGTCTCACGGAACTTTCCGGCGGCGAGCTCCAGCTCGCGGCGATCGCGCGCACGCTCGCGACGGACGCGGACCTCTACCTGATCGACGAGCCGTCGAGCTACCTCGACATCGTCCACCGGCTCGAGGTCGCTCGGCTCCTTCGCCGCCTCGGACAGACGAAGAGCGTCCTTGTGGTCGAGCACGACCTCGGGCTCCTCGACTACCTCGCGGACCAGGCGCACCTGCTCTACGGCGAGTCGGCCGCGTTCGGGGTGATCAGCCACCCGATCCCGATGCGCTCTGCGATCAACACCTACCTGACCGGGTACCTCAAGGACGAGAACGTCCGGTTCCGCACGGACCCGGTCCGGTTCGTCGCTCATCCGCCGAAGCCGGCGGTCCGCCAGAACGTTCTCGTGGAGTTCCCGGACCTCGAGAAGCAGTTCCCAGCGTTCCATCTCACCGTCGGCGCGGGGGCGCTCGCGAAGGGAGAGACGGTGGGAGCGGTGGGTCCCAATGCCACCGGCAAGACGACGTTCGTCCGCATGCTGGCCGGGGTCGAGACCCCGACAAGCGGTTCTCCTCCCTCGGGCGTCACGGTGAGCTACAAGCCGCAGTACCTCAAAGCGACGCAACCTGCGAGCCTGCGCGAGCGGTCGAACGCGCTCGCCGGCGACCCGACATTCGACGGAAAGCTGTTCGAGCGCGAGCTCGTTCCGGGCCTCCACCTGGACGAAGTGCTCGACGTCGCCCTCACCGACCTTTCCGGCGGGGAGCTGCAGCGGGCCGCGGTCGCGCTCGCCCTCGCGCGACCGGCGACCCTCTACCTCCTCGACGAGCCGTCGGCGTACCTCGACGCGGACGAGCGGATGTCGATGGCGCGGCTGATCCGCCGGCAGGTCGAGCGTCAGGCGGTGAGCGCGCTGGTGGTCGACCACGATGTCTACTTCCTCGACCTCGCTTGCGATGCGCTCATGGTGTTCCGGCCGGATGCCCCCGACGGGTCGCGCGGCCGCGGCGACGGTCCCTTCCCGATGCGCGAGGGGATGAACCGGCTTCTGCGCACCGTCGACATCACGTTCCGACGGGACGCGGAAACGCTGCGTCCGCGGATCAACCGAGAGGGCTCCGTCCTCGACCGGGAGCAGCGGGCCAAAGGAGAGTACTACTACGAAGCCGCAGCCTGAAGGGTCGAGAATGCGCGGCGGACCACGGACGGACACCCAGGGAGTCTACCGCGACCACGGTCGCCTTTCCTACGCGGTTGTCGGCATGTACATCTTCCTCATCCTCATCGCGCTTCTGATCCTGCCCAGCACGGGGCTCGCGAGCTGGGCGATCGGCACGATCCTCCTCCTCTTCGTCTTCTTCCTCGTCCGGTACCTTTCGACGACCTACTCGCTCGACGACACGCATCTTCGAGCCTGGCGCATTGCCGGAAGCCGTCGGATCTCGCTCGAGTCGATCCACAAGATCGAGTTCGCGAGCATGCGAGAGCTGGGACCGACCGGCTTCCTCGGGTCGTGGGGATGGCGAGGCCGGATGTGGAGCCCGACCGAGGGGACGTTCGACGCGGTGTACACCGACCCCGCCAAGGGGCTGATGGTGTCGGGCGAAGGCGTACCGGTCTACATCACACCCACCGACCTTGACGAGTTCGCGCGCGAGCTCTCGCGCCGCGTCCGGTCGTACACGGGTCGGCTCCCGGTCGACGTCGGCGACCCGGCGGGCCCGCCACCTCCCGGGTCGACGTGAACCCTCGAAGCGGGTCGGGAACCGGCTCGCCTAGTACTGCGGGAGCGACGGGTCGACCCGCTGCGCCCAGGCGTTGATGCCGCCGTGGAGCGTACGGACGTTGGAGAATCCTAGGTCGAGGAGGAACTGCGTCGCTTCCGCCGACCGGATTCCGGTCCGGCAGTAGACCACGACCTTCGCGGCGCGGGTCAGCTCGTCCACCCGTTCGGCGAGCTCCCCCTTCGGGATCAGGTGGGCCCCCGGGAGATGGGCGATCGACCATTCTCCGGGCTCGCGCACGTCCACGAGGAACGGAGGTTCGTCCGAATCGAGCTCGGCCCGCAACGCCTCCGGCTCGACCCGGGGTAGGCTCTCTCGGGCCGCTGTCACCTCCGGGCTCGGCACTCCGCAGAAGGCCGGGTAGTCGATCAGTCCCTTCTGGGTCGCGTGGGGCGAGCAGAGAACGCAGCGAGGGTTCTTGCGGATCTTGAGCTCCCGGAACTTCAGCGCGAGAGCGTCGTAGAGCAGAAGGCGGCCGATGAGCGGCTCCCCCTGTCCGAGGATCAGCTTGACCGCCTCGGTCGCCTGGAGGACCCCGACGATCCCCGGAAGTACCCCGAGAACCCCAGCCTCGGCGCACGATGGCACGAGGTCTGGCGGAGGTGGCTCGGGGTAGAGGCATCGGTAACACGGTCCCCGCTCCGCGTCGAAGACGCTCACTTGCCCCTCGAACCGGTAAATCGACCCGTAGACGCTCGGTTTGTGGAGAAGGACGGCCGCATCGTTGACGAGGTACCGTGTCGGGAAGTTGTCCGTCCCGTCGAGGACGACGTCGTACGGGGCGAGGGTCTGCATCGCGTTCTCCGAGGAAAGCCGTAGCTCGTGCGTGACGACCCGGGTGCCGGGATTGAGCGACTCGATGCGCTCCTTCGCAGCGACCAGCTTCGGCCGACCCACGTCCGTCGTGGAGTAGAGCACCTGTCGCTGGAGGTTCGATAGGTCGACCGAGTCGAAGTCGACGAGGCCGATCACCCCGACCCCGGCCGCGGCGAGATAGAGGGCCGCCGGGGCTCCCAGTCCGCCCGCGCCAATGAGGAGCACTTTCGCCCGACGGAGCTTGCGCTGCCCCGCGACCCCGACCTCCGGGAGCAGGAGATGGCGGCTGTAGCGCCGTAGGTCGTCCTTTGAGAACGCCTCGGGAGCGGGAGTCGTGCCGTCGGCGCGTGGGTTCGAGCGAGAAGGCGACCGAGCGGCGGCCGGCGAACCGCCCGCCACGGCCGGAACGATGGAAACGACGTCCCCTTCCTTGAGGGGGGTCGCCTCTCGATCGAGGAACCGGATGTCCTCGTCGTTGAGGTACACTGACACGAAGTTCCGCAGCTTCCCGTCGGTGGTGAACAAGTGCCGCTTGAGTCCGGGGTTCGATTCGGCGAGCTCCCGGATGACCCCGCCCACCGTGGCGCCCTCGAGGGACAGCTCCGACGCACCCCCGGCGAACGGGCGCAGCGGGGTCGGGACCTTGACCGTGGCCTTCGGCATTTCGTCTCTCCTTCGTCCCGGGGACTTTTAGGCTCTCGCTTACCCCCCGGCCACTCCGGCGGTAGGTGACGGCGCGTCGGTCACGATCAGCGCGACCTCACGGAAGGTGGTCGAGTCCGGGTCGAGCTCGAACGCACCGACCGCGGGGGAGTCGCGTTCGGTCACGGTCAAAACGAGGTAGGTGTACCAGGGCCAGGCATGGTCCTGGTCGAACTGGGATGGCCGGGCCGGATGATCCGGGTGCGAGTGATAGAAGCCGGCCACCGACCGACCGGAACCGTCGAGGCGTCGTTCGACGTCCCGAAGCTCTTCGGGACGGATGAGGAACCGTCGGCGCCGCTCGCCGTCGTACTCGTTTCCCGCGCGCTCGACCGCCACGATGGTCCTCTCTGCCTCGTTCTCAAGCGACTCGGCGATCAGGAAACCGCAGCACTCCTCAGGATAGGCGGACCGGCCATGGGAACGAATCTCCTGCAGGATCGACCCGGGGAGGCGGACCGCTCTCATGCCCTCCCCTCCTCGGCCAGTTCGTGCCCTCCGTCGGGCAGGATCGTGACGACCACTGAGCCCGGATCCCTCTTCCCGACCTCTACGGCCGCCCAGACCGCGGCGCCCGCCGACGAGCCGACGCTCAGCCCCTCCTCCTGGGCGAGACGGCGCTGCATCTCGAGCGCGTCCTCGGTCTCGACACGGACCGTTTCGTCCACGAGGTGGTCCTCGTACGTCGATGGGCGTAGGGCCGTCGGCAGATGCTTCAGGCCCTCGATCCCGTGGAGAGGACCCAGGGGTTCGACGCCCACGACCCGGACGGACGGATTGCGCTCCTTCAGGAACCGGCTCACTCCCGAGATCGTGCCTCCCGTGCCCACCCCCGCGACGAAGTGGGTAAGTCGCCCCCCGACCTGGCTCCAGATCTCCGGTCCCGTCGTCGAGTAGTGGGCTCGAGGGTTCGATGGATTGTTGTACTGGTCCGGATAGAAGTAGAGGTCCGGGAGTTCGGCCGCGCGCCGGCGCGCCTCTCGTTGCGCCCCGTCGGTCCCGTCGGTCGGGTCGGTGAACACGACCCGTGCACCGTACGCCCGAATCCGCTCGATACGGGACCGATGGGCGTTCGACGGAAGGACCAGCTCTACTGGGAAACCCAATCGAGCCCCGAGCATGGCGTAAGCGACCGCGGTGTTCCCGCTCGACGCGTCCACGAGCGTGCGGCCAGGGCTCAGCTGACCGTTCGCAAGGGCGTCGAGCACGATCCCTCGGGCCGTTCGGTCCTTCACCGACCCCGTCGGGTTGAGGTGCTCTGCCTTGGCCCAGATCTCGAAGCCACCCCCGCGATTCGCGACGATCGCGCTCAGCGGCACGAGCGGTGTGTTACCGATCGCCGAAACGAATGGGTCCTCGATCGCCCGGCCCCACCTTCGGGCGGTAGGAACCGTTCGGATCCCGGCGGAGGTCAGCGCAGCGGGATCAGGTGAGTACATCGCATCCCTCCGCGGCCAATCGAATCGACCAGGTCCACCCCGGCCTGCCCGAGGAGGGCCTCGGTGAGATGCTTGTCGAAGACATCGCAGAGAAGGAACGGGTGGGTGATCGCGCTGTGCCGGAAGACGCAGTTCGAGCGCGTGATGCGGATCGTTCCGTCCGGCGACCGGTCGGTCGTGCAGCGGAATCCCAGGCGGTTCAGCGAGCGGACAACGTTCTCGGCACGCTCCTCGGGCGATCCCGAGCGAGGGACGTCCTTGACCACGGACTGCGCCATGCGTTCCGCTGCATCCGCAAACAACGCGCTGACGTACCCCTCGCCCTCCTTTGCCAGGAGGGAGTCGACGACCGTATCGAGGATCAGATCATACTTCTTGGGGAACAGGTCTTGGGCGGTGCTCGTGAGCACGTATCGCTTCCGGGGACGTCCGACACCCTCGCGTCGGAACGACGGTGCGACAAGCCCCCGCTCCTCCATGCGACCGAGATGACCGCGTGCGGCGCTCTCCTGGATCCCGAGCTTGCGCGCAAGGTCCCTCGCTGTGCGCGGGGCCACCGCAAGCTCCTCGAGTATGCGACCTCGAGTGCCTTCGAGAAGCTCGGACTCGGCCATCGGTCTCTGCGACCCCCAAACAGGTCCTAGGATTTACACACCGCGCCATGCTTAAATAACGGTATCGGCTCGTACGGGGTCGATGCCGAGCGAACTGCTGAGCGGACCGCACACGTTGGTGGTCGAGGGCCTCCACGCCGAGGTCGCGGGAAAGGAGATCCTCAAGGGTGTCAGCCTGACGATGAAGAGCGGCGAGCTGACGGCGCTCATGGGTCCGAACGGCTCCGGCAAGAGCACCCTCGCCTACGCCCTGATGGGACACCCGAAGTACAAAGTAACGAAGGGGAGCGCGCTCCTGGACGGACAGGACCTGCTCAAGCTGACGGTCGATCAGCGCTCGCGCGCTGGTCTCTTCCTCGGATTCCAGTACCCACAGGAGGTCTCCGGGCTCTCCCTCTCGAAGTTCCTGTGGACCGCCTACATGCAGACGCATACGGCCCAGACGGCGAACACGGCCCAGTTCGACAAGGACCTCAAGACACATCTCCAGTATCTCGAGATGGATGAGTCGCTGCTGAAGCGCTCCCTCAACGAGGGCTTCTCGGGAGGCGAGAAGAAGCGGGTCGAGGTGCTCCAGATGGCGACGCTTTCGCCGCGCTTCGCGATCCTCGACGAACCGGACTCTGGGCTCGACATCGACGCGGTGCGCGCCGTCGGGGAGACGGTCGCCCGACTTCACCGGCCCGACGCCGGTATCCTCGTGATCACGCACTACCAGCGGATCCTGAAGTACCTCAAGCCCGACCGGGTCCACGTGATGGTCGATGGAGCCATCGCCCTCTCGGGCGGGCGCGAGCTCGCGGACGAACTCGAAGCGAAGGGCTACGACTGGGTCCGCCTGGGGATTGCGAACCCTCCAGCCTAAGAAACCGTCGCGACTTACCGGGGAACGATGGACGTTGCCCGGGTCCGAAACGATTTCCCGATCCTCGCTCGGCCGACTCAGGGCAAACCGCTCGTCTACCTCGATTCGGCGGCGACCTCGCAGAAGCCGCGCAGCGTGATCGCCGCCGAAGAGCGGTACTACGAGGAGACGAACGCGAACGTTCATCGCGGCGTCTACGCGCTGAGCGTGGAGGCGACGGACGCGTATGAGGCAGCAAGGGAACGCGTCGCGAGGTTCCTGCACGCCCCGGACCCGGCGGGTCTCGTCTTCGTCCGAGGCACCACTGAGGCGATCAACCTCGTTGCGACGAGCCTCGGCCGCAAGCTTCTCCATCGCGGGGACCGAGTGATCTCTACCGTGATGGAACACCATTCGAACATCGTCCCGTGGCACATGCTCCGCGAGTACTCGGGAATCGAGCTTGAGTTCCTGGGAGTCGACGACGACGGCCGGCTCCGTGTCGAAGACCTCGACCGGCTCCTCGACCACAAGACCAAGGTCGTCACCCTAACGCACGTCTCGAACGTTCTGGGGACCACGAACCCGGTCCGGGAGGTCGCCGACCGAGCCCATGCCGCCGGCGCGCTGGTGGTGCTCGACGCGGCCCAGTCGGCCCCCCACGTACCGCTGGACGTCGGTGCGCTGGGGGTCGACTTCCTCGCCTTCTCTGGCCACAAGACCCTCGGCCCGATGGGGATCGGGGCTCTGTGGGGACGGACCGACCTCTTGGAGTCGATGCCCCCCTGTATGGGCGGTGGGGAGATGATCCGGGACGTCCACCTCGACCGGATCAACTACCGAGAGACTCCCGCCAAGTTCGAAGCCGGCACCCCGAACGTCGGGGGCGCGATCGCCCTCTCGGCCGCCCTGGACTACCTCGAGAACTTGGGCTGGGACGAAATCCACGACCACGAGCTGAAGCTCCAGCGAAGGTCGCTCTCGCTGGCCACGGAAAGGTTCGGTTCAAAACTGCGGGTCTTCGGCCCGCAAGAGCCCGCCGCGAGGGAAGCCGTCGTGTCGTTCACCCTGGAGGGCGCGCATCCCCACGACATCGCGAGCCTCCTCGACGCCCGAGGCATTTGCGTGCGCGCGGGGCACCACTGCGCCCAGCCGCTTATGGAGCGCTTCAAGGTGCCCGCGCTCACCCGCGCGAGCCCGTACATCTACAACACCGAGGAGGAGATCACCCAGCTGTTCGACGGCCTCGAAGAGGTCTCCCGGGTCCTCTCGGGAACTTCGCGCGGGCCGTTCGGGTCCTGACGGAATCGCTCCCGGTCACGAAGCCCCCCTCCGCTCGAGGCCCTGTCGCTCTCCACCCGACAGCTGGTCTCTGCCTCACGGATTTCCTGCCGGAAATGTAGGTGTCGCCTCCCGGACGACCTCTCATTTAAATACACCGGGGTGATGGAATTACCGGAGACGTTCATGGCGCAAACGGCGTCCGAAATCACTCCTCTCGATTACACCCGGTACGACTTCAAGAATCCCGAGACGTATCGACTGCGGATCCCGAAGGGCCTCAGCCGGGAGGTCGTCCGGGAGATCTCTCATTTCAAGAGCGAGCCGGACTGGATGCTCGAGTACCGGCTGCGTGCCTACGACCACTTCGTGGAGCGTCCGATGCCCGACTGGGGACCCAGCCTCTCGGACATCGACTTCGACTCGTACACCTACTACGCGAACCCCCTCCTGGAGGGGGAGACGAAGCGTAAGTGGGACGACCTGCCGGCCGACATCAAGAACACGTTCGAGAAGCTCGGGATCCCAAAGGCGGAACGCGAGTACTTCGGTGGCGTCGGTGCCCAGTACGACAGTGGCACCGTCTACCACAAGATCCGCGATGACCTCGCCGCGAAGGGGGTCATCTTCTGCGACACCGACACGGCCGTGAAGGAACACCCGGACATCGTCCGCAAGTACTTCGGCAAGGTCGTGCCCTACAACGACAACAAGTTCGCCGCCCTGAACAGCGCGGTCTGGTCCGGCGGTAGCTTCGTCTACGTCCCGCCCGGGGTCGATGCGGGCATCCCGCTCCAGGCGTACTTCCGCATCAACGCGCGGAACGTCGGTCAGTTCGAGCGGACGCTGATCATCGCCGACAAGGGGGCGAAGGTCCACTATATCGAAGGGTGCACGGCGCCGATCTATTCGACCGACTCGCTGCATGCGGCGGTCGTCGAGGTCGTCGCCGAGCCGTATTCGAAGCTGCGGTACACGACCGTCCAGAACTGGTCGAAGAACGTCTACAACCTCGTGACGAAGCGGGCGGTGGGGTACGAGAACTCGCTCGTGGAGTGGGTCGACGGAAACATGGGCTCGAAGATCACGATGAAGTACCCCTCGGTCTACCTTCGGGGCCGCGGGGCCCGCGCGGACATCCTCTCCGTTGCCTTCGCGAGCGAGGGCCAGATCATCGACTCGGGAGCGAAGGCCGTCCACTCGGCACCGGACACCTCGAGCAAGATCATCTCGAAGTCGATCGCGATCCGCGGCGGCCAGACGAGCTACCGCGGGC
>DATJVA010000168.1:0-3963 GCA_035502015.1 Thermoplasmata archaeon
CGGGGCTTGGTACGCCGGGTTCTGTTCTAGCGTGTATCCGACCGATTGGGTGAACGGCATCGTGGCGAGGTAGTACGGACCCGAGCCCACCATGTTCCATCGAACATTGAGCTGGATGGCCGGTGTGTTCAGCGAGAGCATATCGAAGGAGTCCCAGTAGGTGGGAGAGAGGCCCTGGACCCACGACTGGAACGTCGGTTCGCTGGTGGAGGTGATCTTGGAGCCGGCAGGGCCCGGGAGGTAACACGAACCGTCGCCATTGGCCGCGCTCGCACCGGCGAAACCCGGCACACCCGCGCCTTGAGCGGTGTACCAACCGCAGGGCTCGATGGCCGCACCCAACGGGTCGGCAACGAGCTGCAGGAAGAACGACCAGAACTGTCCGCCGCCGGACGCGTCGAACGTGATGCAGCCGTTCGAATCCGCCAGAACGTTCGCGGGACAGTACATGCTGTCGTTGATGAGCATGGACGAGAGGACGTTCTGTGGCGTGTTGTTGTAGGGGGCGTGGATTGCGCCGTCCCACTCGGAGCTCCCGTTCGCCAGAAGGGCCTGGCACGCAATCCATCCGGGCTCGGACCCGACCCCAGGTAGGTCAGCAAAACCGCACGTCCGGGCAAGCGTGAAGGCGACGTCGGAAGGGTACACGGACCATTCCGCTCGGGTCACCGGGTCGAAGAACCGAGCCACCTTGTCGATCGGGAACGTCCAGTATCGTGGCAGGCTCGTGGCGGGGTCGTTCGCGATCAACGAGTCTTCGTAGATCGCCTGACAGCTGTCCGCGCCGGCATCGCCGGGAACGCACGTTGAAAGCTCGGGGACGAACGAAGAGGTGCTGGCCCCGTTGTAGGCAACGAGCGTCTGGTAGACGTTGTAGATCGGTTCGGCACTAATGGAGTCGTAGGCGACCGATGGGTCCTCCGAAGTGGCACCTCCTGGGACCACTTCCTGCCACGTGATCTGCCCGGGGTGCGGGCTCACCGAGTGAAGAGGTCCACTCGTGCACTCGGTACACATTACCGGCAATCCCTCGGGAGAGACATAGACCGTCCAAGTGTAATTCTGGTAGATCGGCCCGGAGGGGGCCGTGATCGCCCCGACCATGGTAATGTAGTAGAGGCCCGGCGTGTCGAAGGCATAGCTCGCCGCCACGCTGGTCGGAGTGGATACGAGACCAGACTGCACTCCTCCCGTGGAGGTGAGCCTGGGGGCCTGGTCCGTGAGCCCGACGGCCGTCGAGTTCGCGGTATACGCGGCTGAAACGTCGATGGACCCGGAGCCTTCGAGCCAACCGGACCAGGCAGCCCCCGAGCTCCCGTCGGTGAGCTTCGTCGCGACCGTAGGGTAGTACTCCGACAGGGACGTCTGAAGGTCCGGAGTCACGACGATTGGAAAGAGGTACTTGGTGCCATAGTGCCACGTTGAGCCCTCGAGCGCTTCGGCGCTCACGATGTACGAGCCGAGACCGGAGTAAACGTGGCTGGCACTCGGGCTCGCCCCGACGTAGTTCGAGCCATCTCCCCATGAGATATTGTACAGCGAGGCGGCTTCGGGATCGGTCACCGCTACGGTGGCGGGAAGGCTTTGTTCCTGAGCCAGGCTGGCCCCTGCCTGGCCGTAGCCGGTCTGATAGACTACGACCAGTTCCACATCGTCTGGCGGGAGCGGTGAAGGGTAGCAATCCGGAAAGGGCGAACATCTTGTGACCGTCGTACTTTCGGTCCCGGAGGTCGCGCTCAGGACCGCGTATCCGCTGCCTCCAACAACGACAACCACCGCGACCAACACCACCGTGGCGAGCTTCGCCGTCATCCCGGTTCGACCCGATCGTCGGGAACCGTGACCGGAGGTGTCGGATTGCATCGGCATGCCCCCCGCTACTCCGAGGGCTTCTGCGGGGTTCTTGAGGCGGGCGCTAGTACATCCTCCTTAGCGGCGGTCACCCGTCCAGGTCTGCCGGGGGGCACGGGCGCCAGCACGCCGCACCGGGACCTCCGTTGCAGGTTCCAATCCACGCAAGACCCCCGCGCGGAGACATCCGCCCGACGTCGGGATTGAGAAGGAGACTCCAGTCAACAGACGGTCGATTCGGATTCTTTCGTGCCCGTCCCTAGGGTGGACTCGAAGCCTGCTCCGCCCTGAAATGTCTGAAGACATGAGAGTCCGAACCAAGCTTCTGGCGCCGCCGGTGGAACTCCGGACCGAGTCGGGTCGTCTTGCGCCCGAGGACCCCGACGGCGACCTTACCGGTCCGTGGTCTCTGCGAGCGAAGTCGCCCATCTCGTAACAGATTGGCCCGGTGGAACTTGTCGGACACTCACCTCCGCCGGTCCGCAGATTCCGGCGTCGATGGACGCTCAACTTCTCGGGCGCGGAAGCCTCAGGTGTCGTGATTGCCGCCGAAGCTGAACATCCGCTTGGAGAGTGTGATCTCTGAGGTGGGTGTTCCGAGGCCGGGAATCCGTCGAACCTTCTCGACGTACGTAACTACCCGGCTCAGCGTGACGTTGATGATCAGGTAGAAGAACACGAGCAGGACGAACGCTTCGATCGGCTTGCCATCAAAGACCGCGACGTTTCTGCCCGTCCAATAGAACAGCTCGACGACGCCGATGATGCTGAGGACCGTGGCCGTCTTGAAATTGCTAATCCACTCGTTCGCGAGGGGCAGCGTGACCAGGCGGAAGCCTTGGGGCAGAGTGATCAGGAAGAAGATCCGGAAGCGACCGAGGCCAACCGCCTTGGCCCCCTCGATCTGCCCCGCATCGACAGACTGGAACCCCGCCCGGAAAGCCTCGGCCTGATACCCCGTGGTGTTGATAAGGAGGGCAAAGAACCCCGCCCAATAGAACACGCTCCAGCCGAGGTACGCGAACTGGGGCGCCTCGAGCAGGAAGACGTTCAAGGTGATGAGCATCTGGACCAGGAACGGGGTACCTCGGATGGCGGCCACGTATCCCGAGGCAAACCCGTAGAGTGGCCAGCGCCACAACTTCTGACCGAGGCGGAGGCTCTTCTTCGGTGGGTAGGCCCGGATCAGACCGAGGCCCAGGGCTCCCACCATTCCGAAAAGGTACGTAAATGTCGCAAACTCGAGCGAGGTCTCGGCCGGCCCCACGCCCTGAGGCAGCTCTCGTATGACGTAATTCAGGTCGTAGAGGCCCGCCAGTCCCATTACGACGACGAGCGCGAGCGCTATCCCGACCCCAATCGCCAGGAAGAGAAGGGAAAAGCGGCTCGCCCAGAGGGTTTGCCGAAGGCGGGCTCCGACCGAACCCTTGGGAGGTTGCGGTGGAGGCGCGGACGGCGCCGCGAGCAGCACGTCCGGTCCTGCTGGGACCGGGTCGGTGTCGCGCAGCGCATCCACCATGAATCACCTCAGGATCTTCTGAATGAACGACCGGGTCCGCTCCTGCTGCGGATGTTCGAAGATGTCGGCCGGGGTTCCCTGTTCGATGATGAGACCGTTGTCGAAGAAGGCGATCTGGTGGGCCACGGCCCGGGCGAAGCCGATCTCATGAGTGACCACGGCCATCGTCATACCCTCCCTCGCGAGCCGGGTCATCACCGCGAGCACCTCGTGGGTCGACTCCGCGTCGAGCGCCGAGGTCGGCTCGTCGAACAGCATGACTTCCGGGTCCATCGCGAGCGCCCGAGCGATCGCGACGCGCTGTTGCTGCCCTCCGGAAAGCTGGGCGGGGTACGAATCCATACGGTCCGCGAGACCGACGCGATTGAGTTCGTAAACGGCCTTCTGCTCAGCCTCGGACCGCGAGACCTTCCTTGAGTGACGAAGCGCGAGCATCACGTTCTTGCGAGCCGATAGGTGCGTGAACAGGTTGAATGACTGGAAGACCATCCCGATCTTTTGACGGACCCACTCCGGGCGTACCGAGCGCTGATTCACGCGCACCGAGTCGAGGAAGATCTCGCCTGCATCCGGCGTGATAAGGAGGTTGGTAC
>DATJVA010000169.1:0-30653 GCA_035502015.1 Thermoplasmata archaeon
GACCGGGGGACGTGTCGGACCCGATCTCTGCCGCCGAGGCGAACGCGCTCCTCGGGCGGTTGCAGGGGGCTGTCGCTCGGACGGTGATCGGTTCGCAGGAGATCGTGCGCGCGCTCACGATCGCCCTCGCGGTCGAGGGGCACGTCCTCGTCGAGGGCGTTCCCGGGATCGCGAAGACGTACCTCGCCCGCACGTTCGCTCGTTCGCTCGGTCTCTCGTTCCAGCGAATCCAGTTCACCCCCGACATGCTCCCATCGGACATCATCGGGGGCCTCGTGATGGACCCGAAGGACCGCTCCTTCGTCTATCGCCCCGGGCCGGTCTTCGCTCAGGTGATCCTGGCGGACGAGATCAACCGGGCGCCTCCCAAGGTCCAATCCGCCCTCTTGGAGGCGATGCAGGAGCAGCAGGTGACGGTCGACCGCCGCACCTACCCGCTTCCCCGGCCGTTCCTCGTGATCGCCACCGAGAACCCGCTCGAGCAGGAGGGCACGTACCCGATGCCCGAGGCCGAGCTCGACCGCTTCCTGTTCCGGTGGATCATGACGTACCCGAGCCCGGAGGACGAGGCGCGGATCGTCCGCTCCCAGCTCGACCCCGGAGACGTGCCGCTGGGTTCCGAGGTGCTCTCGGGCAGCGACATCGAGCGCCTGCGTCGGTCGATTCGCGCCGTGAACGTCCACGAGGAAGTGCTCCGGTACGTCACCGCGATCGTCACGGCGACACGGGCCGACCGCCGCCTCGAGGCGGGAGGCTCGCCCCGGGCCGCGGTCCAGTTCATGCGCGCCGCTCGGGCGGGTGCGTTCCTCGCCGGACGCGACTACGTCATCCCCGACGACGTCCAGGAGCTGCTCTTCCCGGTCCTGAACCATCGGGTCATCGTCCGTCCCGAGTTCCGCGGGGCACGCTTCCTGCCCGGCGACCCGCGCGGAAGCCTCGAAGGGATCCGGACGATCCTTTCCGACATCCTGCAGAGTGTTCCCGTACCGCGCTGACCGGACCCCATGGCGAGCTCCCGGGTCGTGCTGAGCCCCTTGGGCTGGTCCGCCCTCGTCGGGGGCCTGTCGACCCTGCTCATCGGCCTCGTCACCCTGAACCTCCTTCTGCTCGTCGTGCCGCTCGCGGTGCTCGCGCTCACGACCAGTGAGCTGCTTGCCTTCGACTGGGCCACGCGGGGGTTCGGACCGTCCTGGTTCCGCTGGCAGAGGTTCGAGAACAGTTCCGAGGTCCGGATCGACGAGGTCGGGTCGATGGCGCTCGACCTCGAGCGGGTCGGTCCGGGATCGGCGTACCTTGAGGTGTTCGACCCCCAGCCGGCCGCGTTCGAGGTCGTCCTTGGTTCGCCGCGCCTCGTCACCTGGTCCGCGAGCGGCGAGCCGCTTCGCCTCGCCTACGTCTACCGTTCACGCCAGCGCGGCCGGTTCCGGCTCGGCCCGACGATCGTGGTCGCGCACGACCCTCTCGGCTTCGGGTTCCGGATCACGAAGCTCGAGAACCGCTGGGAGGTGCTGGTGACTCCGGCGTTCTCGGTCGAGGAGGCCATGTCGATCCCCCCGGGGGCCGTGGGACCGGCCGAGGCGTATCGGCGGCGCGTGGGCGCCGGGACCGAGTTCCGGTCGCTCCGGGAGTACCTGACCTCGGACGACGCACGCAAGATCGCGTGGCGCCGCTCGGGCCTCGAAAAGGTCTACGTGCGTGAGCACGAGGAGGAGGCCCACCCGGAGGTCCTCATCGTGCTCGATACCAGTTGGGAGATGCGGCTCGGGGTCCCCGGGGCCGAGAGCCTCGAGCAGGCCGTGATGGGAGGGACCGTGATCGCGGGACAGGCGCTCGGTCGGTCCGGCCGCGCCGCGCTCCTCACCTACTCAAACCGTCGGGGCGAGTTCGTTCCGCCGCAGCGGGGGCTCGAAGGCGCCGAGCTCCTCACCCAGGCGTTCGGCCGCGTCACGATCGTTCCGTCCCGGTTCGACCTGCCGGGCGCCCTCGCGGAGGCCCAGGAGCATCTCTCGGCGCCCACGGTCGTCATCCTCCTTTCGACGCTTCTCGATCTCGACGGGCCGGTGGAGGGAGCGGTCGCCGGGCTCCGTGCGCGAGGGCACCGACTGGTCGCTCTCTGCCCGGAGGTCGCCTCGCTGTTTCCGCCCGAGGTAGGGGAGCTCGCTTCGCGCACGATCGGCTTCGCGCAGGCCCCGGTGGAGCGACAGGTGGGGCTCGGCGTCGAGCGCCTCCGGTCCGCCGGAGCGACCGTCGTTCAGTACCCGGCCGCCCAGGTCCAGGTGGTGGCGGCCGAGGTGCTCACGTGGGCCACCACGGGGGGCAGCACGGTATGAACGACCGCTGGTGGGCGATGCTGCTCGTCTACCCAGCTCCGCTCTACGCCGGCCTTCTCGTGCTCTTCCACTTCGGGCCGGAGGGATTCCTCTTCCCGCTCGGGTTCTTCCTGACCGTGGCCTTCGGCACGGCGACCGGGCTCGGTGTGCTGAGCCGTCCGATCCTCGTGTGGGCCGGGCGGTTGTTCTACGTGCTCGCGGGACTCCTCCTGGCCGCGTTCGGGTCGCCGGCTTCCGGCGGCTCGCTCGACCTCGCGGTCGGCATCACCGTCGGAGCGCCGTTCCTCTGGCTCGAGTACGCCTGGCGCAGCTCGTCTTCCCCGGGGGCTCGCGTGCTCGCGCTCCAGACGGCCCTTCTGATGGGCGTGGTCGACATCGCGACGGTCGGCGCACCGTCGTCGAGCGGCTCGGCGGGGGAGCAGTTCGTACAGGCGCTTGCCCACGTGCTCGCGGGCCAGGCCCAAGGTATCGGAGCCCTCCTCACCGGTGGGACCCCGAACGCGATGCCGCTCGAGTCGTCCCTCGACGTGGTCTTTGTCGCTCTCGGTGGGCTCGCGCTCGCGGTCGTCGTTCTCTCGTGGGTCTCCCCGCACACGGCGCTCGACGCCCCGCTCCCATGGCGGTGGGTCCGATACCGCACCCCGCATGCCCCGAACGCCCCGGTCCCGGAGGAGCTCGGCCTGCGACCCGGCCAGCGCTCGGCCCTCGCGACCCGGACCGTCCCCGAGCCTCCGGTCGCGATGCTGGCGCCCGGGTTCGGCCCCCTCATCGTGGCGGCCATTGTCGTCGTGGGGTTCGTCGCCCTCGCGGTGGTCGAGCCGACCGTCGCCCTCCTCGCCCTCGAGCTCGGTACGGCCGCCGCGCTCGTGGCCGTCGGCGGTGTGCTCTCCCGCCGGCTTACCTCGGTCGGCAATCTCAGCGCCTAGCCGCTCGCCGCGATCACTTGGCCGTGCCGGTCAGGGCGGGGACTTCGAAGACGGCGCGGTCGATCCGGCGCTTTGCTCCCCCGGCCCCGCCGAGGCCGGGTCGGTCGTTTCCGGCGCCGGTGTCGGCCCTTCCTCCTCGCGAACCCCGCGGAGCATGGAGGCGAAGACAAAGCTGCCCACGATGAGCACGAGGGGAAGCAAGAGGAACGGCCAGAGGTCTCCCGAGCCGCCGGGGAACAGATTGAACCCCCAACCCGGTCCGCTCACGGCGAACTCCGTCGCGCGGGTCAGGTTCACCGTCAGCGTGCGGTTGTCGCCCGACTCCAGCGTGAGCGTGGTCGAGTTGGGGATGTACCCCGACGCGGACACGACGAAGGTGTAGGTCCCTGGAGTGAGGTTCGTGGCATTGTAGAACCCCTCGGCGTTCGAGTGACCCTTGAGGAGGACCGGAAGCACCGTAAGGTTCGCCCCGTCGATCGGGGCCTTCGAGGTCCCGTCGCGCACCAGCACATGGGCGGTGGCGGGCGGGACCGGGTGAAGCCGGATCGTTATTGGCGCATTCACGCCCGAACTGATGTTCACGATCAACAGCGGGGACGGCTCGTAGTTGACCGCCGTGGCGGACAGCTCGTACGTACCCTCGGGGAGGGACAGACTCGCGGTACCCAGGTCGTCCGTGAAATTGGCGAGCTCGTACGAGCCGAACGCAAGCGCCACCGTGGTCTGGGCGAGGATCGACGCGTCGGCGATCGGTAGGCTGTCGTTCGCCCGAAGGACCGTCACCGCGAGAAGGCCGAACGGCTGGGTCGGAAGCACGAGCGTGGCGGTCACCGATCCGGTATAGGGGAACAGGACGTACGCGATCGATTCGAAGAACCCGAACACCTGGCTCTTCACCGGCTGGAGACCGAGGGCGGCGGTAGTGACCGTGAGGACACCCTGCGCGTCGGTGACGCCGATCTCGGTCCCGTTGATGAACACGGCGGCCAGGTCGAGCGGGAGAAGGGTGCCCACCGGCAGGCGACCGAGCACCGTGACGGTGAACAGCGGCTCGGGATACATCGTCACGGTCAGGTTGAGGGTCGACCCCGGAGCGAGGGTCCCGTTGACGAACGCCGGACGCCATCCCGGGCCCTGGGTCGTGACGTTCACGAAGCCGGGCGGCACTCCGTAGAAGTTCGCGAACCACCCGCTCGCGTTGGTGACGACCGGGGCACTGTTGATGCGAACCGAGTCGACGGTGAGGTTGGAGAAGGTGGTCGGGAACGGAGGGTTCAGGGTGGTCAGGACCAGCGCGAGCACCGAGCCGAGCGGTTCGGGAGTGAGCTCGACCGTCAGGCTGGACGCGACACCGGGGGCCAGCCACAGGGTACGGTTCGCCGGGAAGAACCAGGGGACATCGGTGACGTTGAGCGCCACTCCCGTGACGTCCACCTGGGTGAGGTTGACCAAGCCGGCCGAGCCGGTGGTCCCGACCCTCTGGGAGCTCATGTTCACCGCGGCACCGCGGAGCGGGGCGAGGGAGGAGGCGTTCACGACCTCGACCGTTAGGTTCGCCGTCGCGGACAGCCGCCAAAGTTCCGGGTTCGTCGTCCCGCCCGTGGGGGCCGCGGGGAGCAGCCAAGTCTCGTTGCCCGGAACGTCGAGGAACGCCGAGGCGGCGTTCGCCCGGGCCGCCGGTCCGGGGCCGAGCGTCTGCTCGACCCACGTGTTGTTGCCCGGGAAGAACACCTGGGTATCGCCGTAGGTCATGCCCCCGTCCGCGCCGCCGAAGAGAAGGTCAGCGTGGAGGGTGGGGGCGTACGCCCAGCTCGCGGCTCCCCGCGCCGCGGGAGCGGAGGGCGGTGCGACCAGGGCGGTCCACTCGAGCGTCACCGGGTCGAGCTGCCAGACCTCCGAAGAGCACGGGTAGCAGCCTCCGAACATCTCGATCCGACCGGTCGTGGGATCCCAGAGCATCGCCGCCCCCTCGAGCGGCGGTGGCCGCGTCCCGGACGCGGTCAGGTTGGACCAGGCGCCCGTCGAGAGGTTGAGCTTCCACAGGTCGGAGTACGTGAGCGACCCGATCTTCGAGTAGTTCCGGTTCCATCCCCCGTAGAGAAGACCCACCCCGAGGGGGGGGACGATGGCGAAGGCGGCTCCCTCCCGTGCGGGCGGCGCGACGCCCCCGGGGAGCTGCGACCAGCGCGCGGACCCGTCCGAGTAGGTCCAGGTCTCGTTCGAGACCGCGAGCGTCGTGAGGTTCGTCAAGCCACCGAACAGGACCGCGGTGCCGGTCGCGGGGTCGAAATCGAAGGCGAAGTCGGTCCGAGGGGTCGGCGCTCGAGAGAGCGGAACGGTGGACCAGCTGTTCGTCATCTCCGAATACGCGAACGTCGAGTTCACGAGAACGCCCGAGCTCACGCCCCCGAACGCGACAGCCACTCCGGACGAGGAGTTCGCGACCAGGCCGCCACCCAGACCGAAATCCGGTGGGGGGCTGGCCGCCGTTGACCAGGCGAGGGTGTGGTTCGCCTGGTACGTTGGCGCCCCCGAGGGCGTCGCGCTACTGGGTCTGACACGATCGCCGGTGCATGCGGCGGCTCTACCGCAAGCGCCGGCAGTTGCGCGAGCCACCCCGCTAGACGGGTCGGCGATGTGCGTGGTGGACGGGGGGCCTGCAGTCCCCGCCTGGGCGACCACAGGAACTGCGAGCAGGAGGGCCAGCACCACCATCACAGCGATGTCCCGTCGGGGCCGGTGGCGAGGAACTCCGTGCCTGCGGCGGCCTCGCAAGGCGTCCGTGGGGCGCACGGTCACGCCCCTCAGAACGACCGGGACGGCAAATAGTCTGGTGAGCCGCCCGCCGCCGGGTAGAGGGGCAGGAATCGTCCCCCGGGAAGCGTCCGGGACCGTGACCCGACCGACGCCAGTCGAACGGGAGGTATTCATACCGGTAGGGGCGCAGTTCACCCGGCTCCGCACCCGGAGTCGAACTCGGAGAGGAGTAGGGGATGATCGCTCGACCGCCGGGGCACGTCGGCCGCTCGGTGCGTTGGGGCGGATCCCTCATCGCGATCGGCGTGCTCCAGTTCGCGGTCGCGATGGCCTGGGTCCAGAGCCAGTACAGCGGCTACTCGCTGGTGGCGAACTACATCAGCGACCTCGGCAACACCTCCACTTCTCCGGCGCACGTCGTCTTCAACGTCTCGATCATCGTCCTGGGGGTCTTCGCCTTCTTCGGCATCTTGCTCGCCTGGGGCGGGTTCCCCCGCGGGGGTTCCCGCGTCGTCGGCCTCTTCCTCCTCCTGGTCGCGAGCATCGCCGCGGTCTTGGTCGGTCTCTATCCGGAGAACGTCAACTCCTCCGTCCACGACCTCGCGTCGTTGCTCGTGTTCCTTCCCGGAGGCCTCGCCCTCGCGGTCCTCTCGGCCGGGATGCGACAAGGGTCCTCGTGGGACGGCTATCGCACGTTCTCGCTGGTCCTCGGCCTGGTCACCCTGGTCTCCCTCGCGTACTATGCGCCGACCCAGGCGTTCACGACCACGTGGGATCCGGGCCTGGTAGAGAGGCTGATCGTGTACCCGATCCTTCTCTGGGGGTTCGTCGCGGGCGTCCACCTGGTCCGGTTGCCCCGCTTTTCCCCGTCGTCCCGGTCGGCACCCGCGTGAACGGAATCGACCACCGGAAAGCCGTCAGACAAATACCCGTGACAGGCCCTGTCAGGGGCCTAGTGTGAGGGTCTATCAGGGAGCAATTTTCTGACGGTAAAGCCTCGACGTTCGAGAGCTGTCTGACAAAGGTCCGACAAAAACGCTGAAATAGGGGTCTTTTCGGGGTTCCCTGGTTACCCGGATTTCCCGCTTGACAGTGCCCTTATGTAGCCCACCGTGGTGGATAGAGCGAGGCACATGACCGAGGAGGGAGACAATGCTGGCGGATCAGATCGTACGAGCCGACCTCGCTGCGCGCTCCCTTCCCCGGAGTGCTAACGTTCGGGAGTTCGCCGCGCGCGAATTCCCCAACGAGGACTGCCGTTGGGTAGCCTCGACGGTCTCGGGAACACCCCGCAAGGTGCGTGTCCCGGGCCGTCTGGGCCGTCTCCTGCGGTCGTTCGGCACCCGGAGGAAGGCCGAGCCCGAAGTCGACCCGGCCCTAGAGCCGACAGCGACCGCGTAGGCGCGAAAGCGCCGCCACCCGCCCCCCCTGAGTAAGGGGCCGGCGGGTGAACCATTTCCACCACGGACTTTCGGCGGTTCGCCGTCGTTTCGCAGATCGAGTTTCCTACGTCGGTCCGGGCCCTCGGCTCCCATCAAGCGTCAGAAACTAGTACTAGGTCACCCGAGTGCCCCACCATGGGCCTTTGCGATGTTCGAACGGCGTTCCGTCACGCCATTCCGGCCGGATACTTCTCCCATTACGAGGTCTCCGACATCGACGTGACGTGCACCCAACCGTCCGAGTTCCGCTGCGCGGTCCGGGGGATGGAGCGCGGAAACCACCGCGACGGCGCCGAGGTTCGCGAGGTCGAGTTCTGCGCCCACCACCTGCACGCTTTCGAAGAGGTCGACAAGAGGCTCCGCGGCCTCGGATGGGCGCCCGCGGTCCACGGTTCACCGATAGCTATCGCTCCGGGGTAGCCTCGCGAGCACGTTCGGAGCTCACGCCAGGGCGTGCCGTCGGGTCGGTGGTCCCGTCGGGGACCGCCCTACACGTAGAGATTGTCCGTGTAGCAGTAGTACCTTCCGTACTGAGGAATGAATGTGGTCGGCTTTCCGCACTTGATGCAGAACGGCGGCGCGCCGGAAGGCGCAGCCGCCGGGGCGCCGGCAGGCGGCGCGGCTGTGGCCGGGGCAGCCGTCGCGGGCGCTGCGGCCGGTGGCATGAACGCGACGGGTGGGGCGCCGCCCTGCATCTGGTTGCGCTGCCAGCTGATCACTGGGTCGAACTTCAGGTAGGCGATCAGCGCAAAGATCCCTACGAGAATCCCGCCCAGGATGAACCCGATGATCATCCAGACCAGCGTCTTCGCCTTGGCGGCCTCGTATTGGCGCTGGTTGACCATCGCCTCGATTTCCTTGAACCGAGAGTACATCACCAGGTCGACGATGCCGAAGATGAGCGGCACGATTCCAATGATGAAGATCAGTGTGATGATTCCAAAGACCAACAGGATGATCCCAAAGATCAGCGCGATGATCCGAGCGACGTGGAGCATCGACTTGATTGATTCGACCTCGGGAGGTTCAGCGGCCATCATCGGCTGTTGCATCGGATACCCTGCAGCTGCGCCCATAGAGCTCCGCGCCCCCATCGGAATCTCCTCTTAAGACTCTCGTCCGGCTTCCGAGCCCGCGGCGAAAACTACCCGGACGGCCTGTCCGGGCGGAGGACGGTGGGTTTTCGACACTCACAGCGGTCGTTCGGACCGGCCTCAAATACGGGCCTTCGGTCCGAGCGTTGTGAGCGCCAACGACCCCGCGTTACCGTTCGAGCCGTTCAAGACGAAGGTCGTAGAGCGGATCCCGAATCCGACCCGGCGGCAACGGGAGGCGGCCCTTGAACGCGCCGGGTTCAACCTGTTCAATCTCCATTCGGACGAGGTCCGGATCGATCTCCTGACCGACTCCGGCACCGGCGCGATGAGCGACCGACAGTGGGCGGCGATGATGGTGGGCGACGAGACGTACGCGGGGAGCCGGAACTTCGCCCACTTCGAGGCGAAGGTCCGTGAGATCACCGGGTTCCCGCACATCGTACCGGCCCACCAGGGACGCGCCGCGGAGCACCTCCTGTTCTCGACCGTTTGCAAGCCCGGTCAGATCGTCCCGAACAACATGCACTTCGACACCACCCAGGCCCACGTCGTGCACGCTGGGGGCACCCCGGTCAATCTGGCCGGGGCGGAGGCGTACGACGCGGTGAGCGACTACCCGTTCAAGGGGAACGTCGACACCGCGGCTCTGGACCGCCTGCTGACCGTGGAGGGCAAGGAACGTGTCCCTCTCGTGATGGTGACGATCACGAACAACACCGGCGGCGGCCAACCGGTCTCGCTCGCCAACTTCACGGAGGTCGTCCGCGTCGCCCACGCGCACGGAGTGCCGGTCTACCTCGACATGTGTCGCTGGGCGGAGAACGCCTACTTCGTCCGGGAGCGCGAGCCGGGGATGGGGTCGCGGACGATCGCGGAGATCGGTCGAGCGTTCTTCGACCTTGCGGACGGCGCCACGATGAGCGCGAAGAAGGACGGCCTCGTGAACATCGGAGGGTTCGTCGCGGTCCGGGACGCCGCGCTCGCCGAGCGCCTGAAGGAGGCGCTGATCCTCTTCGAAGGGTTCCCCACGTACGGGGGGCTCGCGCGTCGGGACCTCGAGGCGATGACGGTGGGCCTCGAGGAGGCCATGGACCTCGAGTACCTTGAGCACCGGATCGGGCAGGTGCGGTTCCTCGGCGCGCTGCTCGACCGAAAAGGCGTACCGTTCCTCCATCCGGTCGGTGGCCACGCGATCTACCTGGACGTCGACCGCTTCCTCCCTCACCTCCACGACAACGACCTCCCGGGGCAGGCACTCGCCGTGGAGCTGTACCGCGAGGGAGGGGTCCGGACCGTCGAGGTCGGTTCGATCATGTTCCCGGCGGGGGGCCAGCCGCAGCGCCCGCTCGAGCTCGTCCGCCTCGCGATCCCGCGTCGGGTCTACTCGGCGAGCCACCTCGCCTTCGTAGCGGATGTCGTGGGTCGCGTCTTCGACCGAAGGGCCGCCATCAAGGGTGTCACGATGACCTACCGGCCCGAGCGACTCCCCCACTTCACGGCACGCTACGCCCCGAAGCGGTAGTCGGCCGCCGTCCACGGACCGACCGTCCGGTACTTGAGGCCGGACGCCGTGGCTCGAGCGTGTACGGCCAACGGTCGTGGGGGACCTTCTCCATCGTTGCGTGCGACGCCGAGCGAACCTACTGGGGAGCCGCGGTCTCCACGAAGCCGCTCGCGGTCGGCGCTGTGGTGCCGTGGGCGGAGTGGCGCGTTGGCGCGATCGCCACCCAGGCGATGTCGAACTACCAGTACGGTCCGAGCGGACTCGCCCTGCTGAGAAAAGGGGTCTCGGCCGCAGACGTCGTCACGCGGCTGACCCACGCCGACCCAAAGCGCGAGCACCGGCAGCTCGGGGTCGTCGACCGGAGGGGCCGGTCGGCGGCATGGACCGGTCGCAAGTGCATGGCGAGCGCGAGCCATCTCGTCGGGCCGGGCTTTTCGTGCCAGGGGAACCTTCTCGCCTCCGACACGGTCGTGCCGGCGATGGCGGCGGCGTTCGAGTCCCGGCGCGGGTCGCTCGCACGACGCATGCTCGCCGCGCTCCACGCGGGAGCGGCTGAGGGCGGCGACCGCCGGGGCATGGAGTCGGCGGCGCTGCTGGTCGTGCATCGCCGACCCTGGTTCGAGGCCGCGTGGGGCGACCAGTGGCTCAACCTGCGGGTCGACCAGAGCCGCCGGCCGATCGTCGAGCTGGAACGCCTCGTCGACCTCGAAGAGGCGAACGCACGGAAGCTCGTCGCGTGGCACGCGGCGCAGGTCCGCAAACGCCGGGGCGGACGTCGGTAATCGGCCCGACGTCCCGCAGGCGCACCGCGAACTCACTTGGAAGGGTGGGCCGGCCGGGTGCGGACCACCAGCACCGACGTGTGCGTGTGGTGGAGGATCCCGTCCGACACGCTGCCGAGCAGGAACCGTCCGGTCGCGGTGAGCCCCCGTGACCCGACCACGATAAGGTCGGGCCGGTTCTTCTCGACGAACCCGACCACTCCGTCCACCGGGTCGCCTTCCATGAGGGCGACTTCCACCTCGGGCACCCCCTCCTTCAGGAGACGGTCCTTGAGCGCCTCGAGCCGCTTGGTCGCCGACTCGAGCAGTGCGGCGAACGAATCGCCGATCGGAACCGGCACCCCGAACGCGGGAGACACCATCGGTATGACCGTCACGATCGTCAGCTTGGCGTGCAGTAGTTGGGCGAGGGCGACCGCCTCGTCGAGGGCGGGCTGGGACGCTTCCAGCATGTCGTCGGCCACCAAGATCGACTTGAAGGTCATCGGACCGGCGCAGGCCGCGGAGGTTGATATGGGTTCTCCGACGAGGGACCGAGAACCTCCCCGGCGCGGCCGGGCCCACCCCGGCCGAGGACGGTGTCGGGGGCCGAAGGAGATTAGTCGGGTCGTCCTTCACTTGGGCGATGAAGGCGCTGGTCCTCATCGGCGGATTCGGCACTCGTCTCCGTCCGATCACCTACAGCGTTCCGAAACAGCTCGTCCCGCTCGCCGGAAAGCCGATGTTGTTCCACGTGCTCGACCTCCTCCCGCCCGACGTCGAAGAGGTCGTGCTCGCCACGGGGTACAAGGCCGAGATGGTGGACGCGTTCGTGCGAGCGCACCCGCCCAAGGTCCCGACACGGACGGTTCCCGAGGCCGACCCTCTTGGCACCGGCGGGGGAATGAAGAACGCCGGTGACGGAATGAGCGACCCCTTCTTCCTCCTCAACTCCGACGTGATCGCCCGAGTGGACCTCGCGGAGATGGCGCGCCAGCACGCCGCGCACGGCGGGATCGGCACGATGGGGCTCGCCGAGCTCGAGGACACGCGGCCGTACGGCGTCGCCGCGCTCGACGCGAACGACCGGATCCGCACCTTCGTCGAGAAGCCGGAGCCGGCGGAGGCACCCTCCCACTGGATCAACGCAGGCTTCGCGGTCTGGAATCGCGAGGTCCTCGACGCGGTCCCACCGGGCCGCGCTGTGAGCTTCGAGCGCGAGATCCTTCCCGGGCTCCTCGCCCGTGGGGTCTACGGCTTTCGGATGTCCGGCTACTTCGACGACGCCGGCACGCCGGAGCGCCTTCTCCGGTCCCAACGGCTCCTGTTCGACGACGGACGGGGCGGAAAGGGCGCCGTTCCCTCCGGGGCGTTCGGAAAGGGGCCCGTGGCGCTCATGAGCGGAGCCCACGCGAGCGGCGCCTCCTTCGGCCCGTACGTCACCCTCGGGCCGAACGTGACCGTCGAGGCGGCGGCCCATGTCGAGAACTCGATCCTGATGGACGAGGTCTACGTCGAGAAGGATGCCACCGTGACCGGGAGCATCCTCGGCCCGAAGGTGCGGGTCCGTTCGGGACACCGGATCGCGGGTCAGGTGCTGGGCGAGGGCGTCGAGGCGTAGCGGGGTCGGCGAACTACTTCCATGCCGCTCCCGTAACGATGACCTTCACCGCCTCCTCGGGGCGACCCGCGAGGCGGAACGCCTCCTCGATCCGGGCGAGCGGGATCCGGTGGGTGACGAGGTCTCCGATCGAGAGCTTCCCCTCGACGACCAAGCGGTGGACCTCGGCGATGTCCGGCTCCGTCGTCGCGTACGACGGGATCACGCGCACCCCGCGAAGGTAGAGGTCCTGAAGGTCGACGTCCAGCCGGCTCCCGGCCTCGGGAAGCCCGAACAGGTTCACGGTACCTCCCCGACGGACGAGCTCGGTGGCGCTCTTCGCGACCGACGGATGACCGGTCGCGACGACCGCGAGGTCGACCCCTCGGCCGGTCGTCGCGGCGTCGACCGCGGCGCGCACCGTCGCGGGTGCGCGGGGGTCGAGCGTCACGTCGATACCGCCCCGCTCCGCGGCCGCCCGCCGAAGTCCCGCGATCTCGGTCCCTCCGACCCACGAGGCGCCAAGGGCCCGGGCGAGGCGGGCGTACAGGAGCCCGACCGGTCCGAGGCCTAGGACGAGGACGGTGGCCCGCTCGGGCAGGCCGACCTTTCGGAGCGCGGTGAGGGCGCAACCGGCCGGCTCGAGCAGAGCTCCCGTGTCCCAGTCGACCTTCGCGTCGAGACGAAGGACCGCGTTCCTCTCGACGTTCTCGCGCGGGACCCGGAACGTGTCCGCGAACCCACCGGGGTCGATGTTCGTCTTCGAGTAGGTCGGGCAGAACGTGTAGTCGCCCCGGGCGCAGACCTCGCACGCGTAGCACGGGACGTGGTGGTGGACGAAGACGCGGTCCCCGACGGACAGTCCGCGCACTCCCTCACCGACGTGCGCGACCCGACCGACCGGCTCGTGGCCGATGAGCCCGGCGGTCCGGTAGTTCCCCCGGAGCTTCTCGAGGTCGGTGCCGCAGACCCCGCACGCGGCGAGCGTGACCGTGACCTCGCCGGCGCCCGGCGATGGCTCGGGCCGCTCGTCGAGGGCGACCGAACCCGGACTCGCGAGCCGACCGAACCTCATGCCGCGCTGTGGGCCGTTCGGAGGGAGGCGTCGAGGATCTCGATCGCCTCGTCGATCTCCTCGGGGCGGACGATCAGCGGCGGGATGTAGCGGATCGACGACTTGCCGCACGGGAGCAGGATGAGGCCCCGCTTGTACGCTTCCACGAGGACCTTGTCGCGGAACGCGACCGCCGGCTCCTTCGTCTTCCGGTCCTTCACGAACTCGGTCGCCGTCATGAGACCGAGGCCCCGGACGTCCCCGATCTCCTCGTACTTCGACTGGAGTTCGCGCAGGCGGGAGAGCAGATAGTTCCCTTGGTCCCGTGCGTTATCGAGAAGGTTCTCTTTCTCGATCACGCCGATCGTCGCGAGCGACGCGGCCACCGCCGCGAGGTTCCCGCCGAAGGTGTTCGAGTGCGCCCCCGGAGTGGTGAAGTCGAGCTCCTTTCGGAACGCGATCGCGCCGAGCGGCAGCCCACCGCCGAGCGCCTTCGCCATCGTCGTGATGTCCGGCGTGACACCGTGGTGCTCGATCGCGAACCACTTACCGGTCCGGCCCATCCCGGCCTGGACCTCGTCGTTGATCAGGAGGATCTTGTACTCGTCGAGGATCGCTTTCAGCGCGGCGTGCCATCCCTTCGGCGGCACCACGTACCCGCCTTCGCCCATCACCGGTTCGGCCAGGAAGGCCGCGACGTCCTCCGGCGGGATGGACGTCTGGAAGTAGAGCTCCTTGAGGATCTTCGCGCAGTAGAGGTCGCAGCTCGGGTACGTCATCTTGTACGGGCACCGGTAGCAGTACGGCGCGGGGATGTGGTGGCCCCCGCCGACGAACGCACCGAACCGGGCCCGCTGGACCGGCTTCGAGGTGGTCATCGTGAGCGACCCCATCGTGCGGCCGTGGAACGCCCCGATCAGACCCACCACGATCGGCTTCTGGCGGTTCCAGCGGACCATCTTGAGCGCCGCTTCGGCGCTCTCGGTCCCGCTGTTTGTGAAGAAGACCTTCTTCTCGTAGTTCCCCGGGGTGATCTGGGCGAGCTTCTCGCCGAGGACCGTCTGGTTCTCGTAGTAGAAGTCGGTCCCTGCGAAGTGGGTCAGCTTGCCGACCTGCTCTCGGACGGCACGGACGACCTCGGGATGGGAGTAGCCGAGGGCGTTCACCGCGACACCGGAGGCGAAGTCGAGCAGACGGTTGCCGTCGACGTCGGTGATCCAGACACCGTCACCCGAGGCGGCGACGATCGGTGACGTTTTCGTGCTCGTCATCAGGAAGCGGCTGTCGCGGGCGATGACCTTCTGGGCCTTCGGGCCCGGGATCGGGGTCTTCAGCACGACACCGCGCTTCGGCTTCCCGGTCGCGGTCGCCGAGGCGGGCGGAACGTGCGCTGGAGTGCTCTCGCTCATGGTCTCGCCGAGGGAGAGGCCGACACGAGGGTAAAATGTTCACGGTGCGCCGGGTTGACAAACGCTCTCCTTTGGAGCGTCTCCTTTTATGCCGCGCTCCCGGGTCGTCGCAATGGAATGGGCCCATTCGACGAGCGGAGCGCCGCGTCGTTCGACCAGGAGGTCGAGCAGATCGAGCAGGTCGTTCCGACCCGGGCGGTCCTCACCGAGCTCGCCCGAGGGTTCCTGCTCGTCCAGAACACCGACCGGGCCCAGGCCGTCCGGTTCGCCGCCACTTTCCTCAAAGAGCGAGCGGGCCGCCCCGCTCCGGCACACGTCGAGTCGGTCCACCGGGTCACGATGGCGAGGCTGTCGCTCGGGCGGTTCCCCCAGGGCGCCGTCGAGCGGCTCGACCCGGACCCCTAGCCTTAGGCGAGAACGACCCGCGCACGGCAAGGTAGGCCCGTAGGTCCGCCGGGAAGCTCCTCCGGGTGAGGCAGATCCGGACCCCGGTGGGGTCCCCGAAGTACGACCCGGGGCATACGAGCACCGACGCGGCGAGGGCGCGGCGCGCCAGCGCGGTGCTGTGCTCGCCCGTATCGATGCGGTCGAAGAACACCGGACCATCGAGGGCGCGAAGACGCGGGAACGCGGCCCGGGCCGCCGTGAGGTTCTGTCGGAGGACCTTCCCAACCGCCCGTCGGGTCGACTCGCGTGCCCTCAGGGCGTGGAGGGCCCCCGCGACCGAGTACGTCGCGAGTTTGTTCGTCACGTGCCCGTGAAACCGAGCGAACGCGGAGGCCCGCTCGGGCGGGGCGACCAAGAAGCCCACGCGCAGGTCGTCCGCCCCGTAGAACTTCGTGAAGGAGCCCGTGGCCCACACCTGGGGGCGCTCGCTCGAGAGGACGGACCGGGTCCCGGCGAACTCGCGGAACGTCTCGTCGACGAGGAGCGAACGTGCCCCGGACGCCCAATCGAGAAGACGGGAGCGATCCCAGAGGTCGCCTTCGGGGTTCCGGGGCTGAGAAACGACGGCCAACTCCGCCGACCCCTCCTCCTCCGTGACCTGAAAGCCGGCGGCGCGCGCCGTGTCGAAGAGCGGCGGGTACTCGGGAAGGCAGACGCGGCACATGCCCGGCGAGCGTCCTCCCGGCTGCCGCCCGAGGAACAGAAGGACGAGAGCGTTCGCCTGACTGGCCCCGGTGGTGAGGAAAAGTCGGTCGGTCTCGACCCCCAGGTCGCGGGCGAGCCGGCGTCGTAGCTCCGCCTCGTCCGCCCTTCGGACCTCCGCCGGGGAGGGAGAAGGGGACGGGATCGTGCCGACCATGCCGCTGATCGCCAGGTCGTGGCGGCAGCCGGCGTGCCCATCGATCCACTCGGCGAGCGGGAACGTCACCGGGCGCCGGTAGGGCACCCGGGATAAACCGTACGTCGCGTCGAGCCCCTCGGCACGGGTCCGGACGGCGGCGTCCCGGACGGGAGGATCGTTCGTGTGGAAGGGAACCCTCTTGAAGCTCGGAGGCCGGGGTCGGTCCGGATGGCTGCGTCCCGGTCGCCCGCGTCGGTGGTCGTTGGGCCGAACGGCCGCATCGTCTCGCTCTCGGCGGCGTGGTTCTCGGACGGGGCGCGCCGGCGGGCGGAGGCTCGGAAGGCCGGCCGATGCGTGGAGTGCGGGAAGAGCCTGCCCCACCATCGGAGCCCGTACTGCTCTCGAACGTGCCGGTGGAGGTTCCACGGACACTACTTCTGGGACTCGGCGCGGTCGTACGTCATGCTCCGGGACCGCTACACCTGCCAGATCTGTCACGGACGTCGGCGAGCGCGGCAGCTGGACGTGGACCATATCGTCGAGATCGCCGCCGGGGGTGCTGCCCTCGAGTACTCGAACCTTCAGACGGTTTGCCGCGACTGCCATCGCGCGAAGACCCTCGGTTTCATGCGGGCGCGTCGCACGCTCGACGGGCCGGCTCCTTGGGTCGACCCGAGCCTTCATACCACGACGTAAGGTGAGGCGCGGGAGGTCCCCGCATGAAGGTCGGCATTCTGGGCAGCGGCGACGTGGCGAAAGCGCTCGGCAACGGTTTCGTGACGCTCGGGCACGAGGTCCGCCTCGGGAGCCGGACCGCGGGCCACGCCGGGGCCGCGGCATGGGCGAGCGGAACGGGCGGGAAAGGCTCGACCGGTACGTTCGCCGAAGCGGCGGCGTTCGGGGAGGTCATCGTGCTCGCCACGCTGGGGGTCGCGACTCCGGAGGCGATCCGACTCGCGGGGGCGAAGCATTTCGACGGCAAGGTCGTGATCGACGCGACGAACCCGCTCGACTTCTCGGCGCCGGGGGCGCCGAGCCTCGCGGTCGGGCCGGGGACCTCGCAGGGCGAGATCAATCAGAAGGCGATCCCGAAGGCGCACGTCGTGAAGGCGTTCAACACGACCGGCAACGCGAACTTCTTCCGTCCGACGTTCGCGAACGGGCCGCCGGACATGTTCATCTGCGGCAACGACGACTCCGCGAAGAAGAAGGTCGAGCAGATCCTCTACGACTTCGGCTGGTCGTCGGTCATCGATATCGGGGGGATTGAGGGGTCGCGCGAGCTCGAGTCCCTCTGCATCCTCTGGGTGAAGTCGGCGATGAAGCTCGGCAACTTCCGAGTCGCGTTCCGATTGCTCCGATAGGCCCCTCGCGCCCTCACGCCGAGCGTGGCGGTGGGGCCGCCGCGGCGCGTTCGAGCTCGTCAACCCCGAAGACGAGCCCCGTGCCGGTGAGGTAGAGGAGGACGTGCTCCCCGGTTCGTATCGCCCCGCTCTTCAGGAGATGGGGGAGGGCGGCGTACGGTGCCGCGGCCTCGGGCGACGCCGAGACGCCGTGGTCGCGCGCGAGGCCCCGCATCGCCCCGACGATCTCCGCATCGGTCACCGTCACGCCGCCCCCACGAGTGTCGCGGACCGCTTCGAGGATCCGTTCGGACGCGAACGGCGCTGGGACGAGAAGGCCGGGGGCGATCGTGGTCGGGTTCGGCCACGGGGCGACCTTGGCAGACCCCTCGGCCAGCGCTTTGACGACCGGTGCGCAACCCATGGGCTGGACCGAGTACAGACGGGGAACCCGTTCCAGCAGACCGAGGGAGCTCAGCTCGCGGAACGCCTTCGCCATCCCCACGAGCCCTGTGCCTCCGCCGGTAGGGTAGACAATCGCGTCCGGGAGCCCGTTGGGGCCGGACTGCTCGACGATCTCGAAACCCATCGTCTTCTTTCCCTCGACCCGGTACGGCTCTCGGAGGGTCGACATATCGAACGAGCCACGTCCCTTCTCGCGGGCCCGGGCCGCCTCCCCGGCCTCGCGAATCGTCCCGGGGACCTCCACGAGCTCCGCGCCGTAGGAACGGATCGCTTGCTTGATCGGACCCGGAGTCCGCTCGGGGACGTAGACCCTAGCGGAGATAGCGGCACGCGCGGAGTACGCGGCGAGGGCCGTCCCGGCGTTCCCCGCACTGGGAACGAACAGTTCCCGGAGCCCCAGTTCGCGGGCCCGGGAGACCGCGACCGCCATCCCCCTCGCTTTGAACGAGCCGGTCGGCATCGACCCGTCGTCCTTGACCGACACACGGACCCCCGGTACACCGTCGACCTCACCGAGGCCGAGGATCGGGGAGAACCCTTCACCGAGGGTCGCGACGAACCGATCGTCTCGGACCGGAAGAAGTTCCCGGTACCGCCATAGGGTCGCCGGTCGTCCTGCGAGCTCCTTCCACCAGCTCGTTCCGTCCCAACCTTCCGTGGAGTAGCTGGCGAAGAGCGTGTGCCCGCATGTGGGGCAGGCGCCGACCGGCGTGTCCGCCGTACGACGCGTACAGCACGCCCGGCACTCGAGGTCCGTGAGACGCGAGCCGGTCTGCACTCCGCTTCCCCTGGGCGATCGTGAGGACGCGAGCCCTTTAGGGCCGTCGGGCCGGCTCCCGCAAGCGCTCGGCGACCGTTCTCACTTCGTAGGTGCGGTCGGTGCCGCGCACGCCGGACAGAACTTGGCGCCGGCCGGAGTGGGGGACTTGCACTGGGCGCAGACGCCTCCACCCTTCGGCGGGACGGGCAGCCGGCGGCGCAGCGTGACCGCGATCATGATGACCCCTACCGTGAGGGCGACGAGCAGCGCGAATCCGACGAGGCCCGCGATCAGGCCGTAGATGAGGATCGGGCCGAACGACGAGAGGTTGAACCCGTTCGAGTTGTTGCCGTTCGAGCTCCCGTTGTTCCCGTTCCCGTTGCCGTTCCCGTTTCCGCCGTTCCCGCTACTTGTCACCTGAAACGATTGGGTGGCGCTTCCCTGCGAACCGGTCCCGTTCGAGACGGTGACTCCGACCTCGAAATTCCCGGGGGAGGATAGTGTGCAGGTCCAACTCTGGACCGGCTGCGCTTGGCAGTTGGGCGGGATTGGGGACCAGACGTACGTGAAGGGGCCGTTCCCTCCGGATACCTGCGCCGTGAACGTCTGTTGGGTTCCGACCGTGACGGTCGACGGAGAGACGTTGATCGACACCTGCAAGGACCCGGCCGCCGCGTTCGCGCCTCCGAGCGCTCCTTGGGCGGCAGCCGGCATGACCGCGATGAGCAGCATCGCGACGATGGCGCCCACTCCGATTGCGACCGTTCTGCGACCTTTCCACGAAACCGCTTGCATATCCTGCTCCCATCGTCTGCCGCTTCCGGATCTCATGACGGCAGACCCCGGTATGAGAATGAACCGGAGCCCGAGGGGTATGAAGCCACCGTAGAACGGGCTCCACCGCACCCCGACCCTCCGAGGCGGGGAAACGGCGTGTCGGGACGTTCCGTGGGTCGAGACCGGGCCGCGGCGCTCCGCTATCCGACGCGGGGCCAAGAGCCGATGAAATCCTCGATCGGTACCCGCTCTAGTTCGCCTTCTGCGGGCAGTTCACGGCCGGCGAATGCGTCCGCGGTCCCCTGTCCTCCGACCGCGACCCGCATGCCCGGGTGCTCCCGCCGGAGCTGTCGGGCCAGCCGACGGCCGGTCTCGAGTCGGCTCGGGATCGTGACGGAGATCAGTACCGCGGCCGGTCGTCGTGCCCGGACGAACTCGAGGATCGAGGCGGTCGGGGCGGAGCCGGAGACGTTGACCGCGCGGTACCCTTTCCTTCGGAGCAACCCTTCCGCGATGAGGAGGGCGACCGTGTGCCCCTCGCCTTCCGGCACGCACAAAACGACCTCGGGAGCGCCGGGGGGCGCCTCTCCGAGCTTGGAGTTCATCTCCGCCAGGACGCCCGCCGCGGTGCCGGTCGCAAGGTGCTCGGTACTGACCGAGATCTCCCGACGAGCGAAGCGATGTCCGACCTCGTGCAGTGCGGGGACGAGGACGTCGGAGTAGAACACGTCGGGGCCGCTCGTGCGGACCGCACGCCGGGCGAGGCGACGTGCCTCGGCCCGGTTCCCCCCGAGGATCGCGGCCAGGAACAGCGGTGCCTCGTTCTCCGCGCCTTGGCGCAAGCGGGCCCGCTCGGCCGATGTCTGTGTCGCAAGTGCGCTCAGGATCACGGGGGTCCGGTACGCCTTCGGCACGGCGTCCGGCCGAACCCGGTCGAGTCGTCCGAGGTAGGCGAGCACCCGCTGCCGGGGATGGCCCAAGCTCGGGTTCCACCGGCTCTCCACGATGTAGGCGTAGGCCCGCCCTCCCGCGCGCTTCACCCGAAGGAACGCCATCGGTCGTTACCTCCCGCCCGGTGCGGTGGCCGGGTCCATCGCCCGGATCGTCGGCGCACGACCCCGGCGCCTGCGCTCCGTCAGGGTGAGGAGCGCAGGGAAGTAGAACGGCCGCACGACGAACGTGTCGAGAAGGAGCGAGATCACGAACGCGATGCCAACCTCCTGGAGGAACGTGAGCGGCTGCAGCGCGAGCGAACCGAGCGACGCGGCCAGGATGATTCCGAGCGCGCTCACGACCACGCCGCTTCCGGCGATGCCGCGGCGGATCCCCTCGAACGGGCCGTGGTTCTCCTGCTCTTCGAGCACCCGCGTGAGCAGGAACACCGTGTAGTCGTTGCCGAGCGACATCAGGATGACGAAAAGGATCAGCGGGATCAGCCAGAGCAGCGCGGCGTGCAGGAGGTACGTGCTGATCAGGTAGAGGAGGCCCGTCGTCACCGAGATGCTGAGGAACACCCCGGAGAGCGAGATGAGCGGGACCCAGAGGCTCCGGAACGCTACCGCGAGGATCGCTCCGATGAAGAGCGTGATGAGGAGCTCGAGCGCGGGGTACTGGACGGTGTCGGTCGCCTGCTGGTCGATGACGGTCGATGTCAGGCCGCCAACGAGATAGGTCGAGTTGCCGCGCAGGGACTCCACGAGCGCGAGGGCCGAGCTCGAGTACGGGCCGGACGCCGAATAGACCGTGAAGACAACCCCTCTCCCGTCCTCGAGGGCGTACGACGCGACCTCCGCGCTCGCGTTCCCCGGGATGGAGACGTTGGTGCCCGACACGAACGGGCCGGTCACGGACTGGACTCCGGCGTGACGCGCCAGGTCCCGCGCCACGGTGGGCAGCAACTGGAGCGCCTCCGGGGTCACCGAACCGTTCGGCTCCAGGAAGGTCGTCCGGGCGGTGACGATCACATAGGTGGGATAGAGCAGGTTCGCGCCGAACTTCTGCTCGATCAGATTCTGTCCTTGGCTGCTCGGTGCGTCCGCAGGGAGGCCCCCGGAGAAGTCGTAGGACGTCGGGACGACCAGGAACCCGACGACCGCCGGAACGGCAATGACCGCGGCGAGCAGCAGGACGAACACCGGCCGAGAGGACGAGCGAGCGGCCGCTCGGTAGAACACCGAACCCGACACCGGCCCCGCGGGTCGAAGCCAGCGACGGGCGAACATACGGGGCCCGATGATCCGCATCAGCGCCGGGAGCAGCGTGACCTCGAGGAGCCCGATACCGACCACCGTTCCGAGCAGGACCGGCCCCCAGGTCTCGAGTCCGCTCAGGAACGAGAGCGTACCGAGCCCTACCGCAACGGTGGCGGCGCTCACGATGATCGCGAACCCGGACGTCCGAGTGGCGGTCCGAAGGGCCGTTTCGGGGTCGTGGCCCCGGCTCAGCTCCTCCCGGTAGCGGTAGAGGAAGAACAGCGCGTAATCGGTGGCCACCCCGAGCGTCACGGCGGTGAGCGTGTAGGTGACGGTGA
Source organism: Thermoplasmata archaeon (assembly GCA_035502015.1). Lineage (GTDB taxonomy): Archaea > Thermoplasmatota > Thermoplasmata > Lutacidiplasmatales > UBA184 > Lutacidiplasma. The sequence continues at coordinate 22,044 of DATJVA010000169.1, forward strand.
AGTCGACCTTCGCGAGATAGAGGCCGGTCGCTAGGATCGCGAGGTAGCCGATCACCGTCGAGAGCGAGACGAGGAGCAGCGCGAGCAGGGGAGCGATCCACGAACGGAGCGTCAGGGCCACGGCGACCGCGAGGAAGACGAACGTAAGGGCGAACAGGAACCCTGCACCGCTCTCGAGCTGCTGAGAATCGTACGCGGCGGCGCCGGGGCCCGTGACGAGAGCGGCGCTCCCGAACTCGGTCTCGGCGACCGACCGGACCGTTGCGGTGGCCGCCTGGGCCGGATAGGTCCCGTCGTTCGTTCGGAACGAATCGGTCACGTTGAACACCACGAGGACCAGCTCGAGCGAGTCGTCCGGACTCACAAATTCGGAGTGGACGAACGTCGGAACGCCGCTCAGTCCGTTCCCGGCCACGAAGTTCGTACCGAAGTCCCCGGGCAGCGTCGCGGCCACCACCCAACTGGGCGGCACGTTCGCCCCGTCGACCGGACCAAGCAGTGCGCTGACCAACGACGGGACCGAGGAGGAGTAGCCGGTGACGTTCGTCGACCGGAGCGTGGCGTTCAGCAGGGGCCCGCTGGGGAAGTTCGCGGGGGCGGCCGCGACGACCGCCGACTGCACTAAGGACGCGGGACTTTGCGAACCCGAGAAGTTCGCCACCAGCGCGTTGCGGAACGCCGCCTCGTAGCCTGTCGCCGCTCCGCCGAGCGCGGTGTAGGTTGTGTTGATCGCGCCGCGCGAGGCTCCGGAAGCGGTCCACGACACGAGGAACTGGTCGGGGAACCCGTAGACGTCGCTCGTGAGGTTGGTGAGCGAGGCGAACAGCGTCCGTGCGGTCGGGGCTGTGGGGCCGAAGACGCCGTCAAGGTAGCTGGCGAACGCGCTGTACACGGACGACGTGCTGTTGAAGTAGGCCAGGTGGCGGGCGGCGACCGATTGCTCGAACGCGAGCGTCCGGTTCTGGAGGGCGACCGGCGAGAACGCGGGTGTGCTGATCGCCACGATGAGGGTGGAGTGGGACGGAAGGACGGTCGCCAGCAGGGCTTGAGCCCGGGCCGACTCCGTCCCGGACTGCGTGGTCGAGGACCCGGAATAGTTGACCACGTGGCCGTAGGTGAGCGCGGTCGGTGTCAGCACGAGGAAGAACACCGCCCATCCCAGCACGGTGAGCCATGGATGCGCCAGGATGGCCCGCGGGGCCCGTCCCAACGATTTCGGTCGACCGGACACGAAAAAACATCGTGCCTATGTCTCTTAAAGACATCGGCACTATGTCGCTGTTGTAGGCACTAGGGTACGCCTGGTCGCGGCCGTGTCCACTGCGGGAGGACGCCGGTTCCGCTCAAAGCGCGACCTGACGAATCCCCTATCTACGGTCCCTCACCTGCCTCGCGGAGGGATCCTCCTGGCCGTCGCAACTTCGCCATTCCAGTGGTCCGCGTCGGACCTCCGGGAGGTCGAGGCGAACTACCTCGACGAGCGGTCGAGCCTATGGATGTACGAAGCGCTGGCCTCCGCGGACCGGATCGCCGAGCGCGCGGCCCTGCTTCGAGAGCTCGCTGCCTACGAGGAACGGCACGCCACGATCTGGGCGAACCTCCTGAAGAAGCTCGACCGCACCGTTCCGAAAGACCATCGGAGCATGGAACACCGTCTCGTGGTGTACATGGCTCGACTGCTCGGCGTGGGGATGGTGCTGCCCCTCGTCCACCGTGCGGAGGTCGACGGCATCGAAAAGTACCGGGACCAAGCCCAGCGATGGAAGGACCCGGCGGCGCAGGCCGCGTTCAAGACGCTCCTCCCCGATGAGATCGCACACGAGATCGAAACTTCGAACGCCGCACGCGAAGCGGGCGCGAAATCCGGTAGCTCGCTCCGAAGCCTGCTCCTGGGGGCGATCGACGGTTTCGCCAGTATCGTCGCGCTCGCGGCGGGAGTGGCCGCGATCACCAGCTCGGACCACACCGTGCTGATCGCCGGCGCCGCTTCCGTGGTCGCCGGGGCGCTTTCGATGGCCGCGTCCGAGTACGTCTCCGTGAAGGCCGAGCACGACGCGAGGGTCGCCCAGACGCGGATGGAGGCCCAGGCGGCCAACTACTCCCCGGAGACGAAACGTGACCAGCTCGTGCGGACGTACGAGGAGAAGGGCCTCTCCCCGGTGGAGGCCCGCACGCTCGTCGATCGGCTCCAAGCGAACCCGGAACGTTTCCTGAACGCGCTGATCGTCGAGCGGTTCGGACCGACGGCCGAGGAGCACGAGCGCCCCGGTCGTCAAGGATTCCTCACGGGAGTGGCGTTCGCGCTCGCGGGCGCCGTCCCCTTGATTCCATACCTCTTGGTCGGCATCCCCACGGCCGTTATCGCGTCGGTGCTCGTGACCGCGGTCGCGCTCTTCTTCGCCGGGTTGTTCCGCGCCCTCAGCTCGCTGCACCCGTTCGTCCGAAGCGGGCTCGAGATGCTCGCGATCGGAATGGGGGCTGCCGCCGGAACCTACCTGATCGGGCTCCTTATCGGTGGAGCGGTCAGCTAGGCGGGTGGGTCGACGTCGGAGGCCCGCGTGCGCTTCTGGGGCCTCGACCGATGCGAAAATCGCCCGCGAAGGCAGAATTTTCGCTTTTCAGCATGTTTATCCAAGGTCGTCCGTGCCGCTCGCTCATGCCGCTGTTCGTCGCCGAGCACACTCACCCCGCCGAACGCTGCCCCGCCGGTAACCCCCAGATGGCCGCGGGGCTCCTCGCCCTCATCCAGAACGCCGGTAAGGCGGGCATCCGGATCCACGGGGACGCCGTGACCGACCACCAGCACCATCTCTACATCATCGCCGAGGCCGCCAACGAGCAGACCGTGCGCCAGTACCTGGCCCCGTTCGGACAGATGGGTACGCTCTCGGTGACGCCGGCCTCGCACTGCGAGCAGGTCGTTGCCCGGGGCGCCTGCTGACCGAGCGCGGCGCAGCCCGTCGAGCCCGAAGGGGTCCCCGTCCGACGTGACGGTCGGGAGACGAGGAGCGAGAGTGGGCTCGGCCGGATTCGAACCGGCGGTCTTCGCTGTGTGAGAGCGACGTCGTAACCGCTGGACCACGAGCCCAACGCCGGAGCCGAAGAGCGGCCCTCCTTAAGGGATTCGACCTAGACCGGGAACGCCAGCACGAACGGGAGGATCAGGCTCGCGGCGACCGTGAGGATGAGTCCGCTCGCAAGGGAAAGTGAACCCGCGTTCCGATCCCCGTACCGAGTGACGAAGTAGAGGGTGGTGTCCATCGAAGTGGCGCCCCCGAGAGCCGCGAGTCCTTCCCCGCGGAGACGGCGTCCAAGAACCGGAGAGAGCACCATCGTCAGGTTCTCGCGGAGGAAGTTCGTCAGGAATGCGAGAAGACCGAGAAGGGCCCCCGCTCGCGCGAGCACGAGAGGTCCCGCGAGGGTGTACCAACCGAACGCGAGGGTCGTCGCCATCGCGACGGGCAGTGCCACACCCGACACCGCCGCGAAGACGGCTCCCGCGGCCAGGGCACCCACCACCGCCGCGGTCAGCGGAACCCACACCGACCGAAGTCCGCTCCACATCAGGGGCAGGTCGAACGCGACGAGCGCCAACAGCACGTAGAGCGCCCACTCGATGGCCGTGCCGGTCGGCAGCAGCACGACGTGACCGACCCCGTACCCCGTGCAGACGGCCCCGACAAGGATGAGGCTCAACGGGAACCGTTCGGTCGGCTCGGCCCCCGTCGCCGCGGCGGGCGGTGAGGGACGAAGGCGGGCGAGCAGGAGCGCGATCGCGGCGGTGACAGCGAGAACGAGGCCCGCGAAGCCGAGGGCCACCGGGATCATGACCGCAAGCGCACCGGGGGAGGCGTCGTTGAGCGACGCGCCCAGGAGGCCCACCAGGACGATGACCGTGAGGATCAGTGCCCGGGGAAACCATCGGGTCCGACGGTGGACCAGTCGGCCCGCGGCCAGCCCGATCAAGAAGGCGACGTAGAGGAACGGGTCGAACGCCACGGTCCCGGCCTAGCCGGACCACGGAGCGATCGCGGCACGGTGGGGCGGCCCCGTTGGCGCGGCGAGGGCGACCGTCTCGCTCCGGTCCGCCCCGTACCCGACATACTGCACCGGCACGCCGGTCTCCTCCACGATCCGGTCGAGGTAGCGCCGAAGCGTGGACGGTAGCGCGGAGGGGCCCTCGAGCCGGATGCGGTCCTTGAGGCGCTGGTGGAACTCGGGCCATCCCGGAAGGTGCTCGTATACTGGCTTCGCCCTCGCGAGCTCGTCCGCGTACGTCGGGAGGACGTCCCTGACGGTCGAGCCGTCCGGCATCTCGTACTGCGTGCAGACGGGAATCTCCTCGAGACCTCCAAGGACATCGACCTTCGTGATCGCGAAGCCGGTGAACCCGTTGAGTCGGGCACCGTAGCGCAGCATGACGAGGTCCAGCCAGCCGCATCGTCGCGGACGACCCGTGGTGGCGCCCTTCTCGCCGCCGACGCGTCGGAGATATTCGCCGCGCTCCCCGGTGTCTTCGGTGGGGAACGGGCCCGCGCCGACGCGGGTACAGTACGCTTTCGCGATACCGATGACGTCATCGACCTCGGTGGGAGGGATGCCGCTCCCGACGAGCGCGCCGGCGCTCGTGGGATGCGAGCTCGTGACGAACGGATAAGTGCCGAAATCGACGTCGAGGAGCGCGCTCTGGGCGCCCTCGAGCAGGATCGTTTCGTGCCGTGCGATCGCGTCCCACAGGATCGGTTCCGTCGGCTTGATCATCGGCGCGAGGCGAGCTCCGACTTCGACCAGCTGCGACGAAAGCTCGTCGACGGGAGGAAGGTTCGAGAGGTACGGCTTGGTGGCGTAGAGCAGCTCGAGCCGCTCGCGAAGCTGCGCCGGGCGGGCGAGGTCGCCGAGCCGTACGCCCCAGCGGCCGGAGCGGTCGGCGTACGCCGGGCCGATCCCGCTCTTCGTGGTGCCGAGCGCGGCCTTCGGGTCCTTGCTGGCGCGGAGCTCGTCCTCCCATACATCTTCGAGCTCGTGGACCGGCAGGAGCACGTGGGCTCGGTCCGAGAGGACCACCTCACCGCGCAAAAGGCCGCGGCGTTCGAGGTCCTGGATCTCGGCCTCGAGCTTCATCGGCTGGACCACCATACCGGGGCCGCTCACGCCGACCACGCCGTGACGGAGCACGCCGCAGGCGAGCTGGTGCAGCACCACCGGACCCTCGGGAAGGTGGATCGAGTGACCGGCATTCGGGCCCCCGCCGGTCCGCACGACGTAGCGGGCGCCCGCCGCCAGGAAGTCGGAGATCTTCCCCTTCGCCTCGTCCCCGAACTGCGCCCCGACGACCACCCGAACGGCCGTTGCGTTCCCCTCCCGACCGACGGAGGCTTCCGGGTAGAAGGCCCTTGTGCCTCCGGGCACGACGACCAGAGTGCCGCACGGCTCGCTCTCGCACGGGATAAGACTAAAGAACGAGCCGGGCGGTCCTCGCGCGAATGGTCGCGCAGCGGACGAACGAGGTCGAGATTTCGGGCATCCGGAAGATGTTCGAAGCGGCCCCTCCGAACTCGATCAACCTCGGGCTCGGAGAGCCGGATTTCGACCCGGCCCCCGAGGTGATCGAGGCGCTTTGCGCGGCGGTCCGCTCCGGACGCAACCACTACGGACCGTCGGCCGGGATCCCGGAGCTCCGCGACAAGATCGCTGAGCGCTATCGCGAGCTCGACCCGGGAACCCGCCGCGACAACGTGATCGTGACCGCCGGTGGCTCCGAGGGCCTGATGGCCGCGGCGCTCTCGTTCTACGACCCGGGGACCGAGGTGCTCGTGCCGAACCCGGGGTTCGTCCTCTACGCTCCTCACGCGCGGCTCGCCGGGGCCGTCCCGGTCCCGTACAGCCTTCGACCGGCGGCCCGGTACCTTCCCGACTTCGAAGAGCTTGAGCGCCTCGTGAGCGGCCGGACCCGGGCGATCGTCGTGAACAGTCCGTCGAACCCGACGGGAGCGGTGTTCCCCCGGTCTGTGGTCGATCGTATCGTCACGTTCGCCGACCGGCACAACCTCACGATCATCTCGGACGAGGTGTACGAAGAGATCGTCTACGGCGAGCCCGCCACGTCGTTCTGGGGACGGAGCGACCGGGTCGTGATCGCGAACTCGTTCTCGAAGACGCTCGCCATGACCGGCTGGCGGGCGGGGTTCCTCGTCGCGCCGCGCTCGTTCGCGGTCGCCCTCAACAAGATCCACTACCACATCATCGCCTGCCCCTCCACACCGGTCCAGGTCGCGATCCTCGCCGGACTCACGAACGGAGGAGACTCGCTCCAACGGATGGTGAAGGAGTTCCGGGCCCGTCGCGAGCTCGTGGGCCGTATCCTTTCGAAGGTCCCGGGTCTTTCGCTCGTTCCCCCGCAGGGGGCGTTCTATGCCTTCCCCCACGTCGACTGGCCCGGGTCGAGCACCGACATCGCCCAAGCGCTCCTCGCCCGGGGGTTGATCACGACGCCCGGGGACGCTTTCGGTTCCCTGGGGGCGGCGCACTTGCGGATCTCCTTCGCGGCATCCCGCAAGGCACTGCGGGACGGCCTCGCGATCCTCCACGACTACGCGGAGGAGGTGGCGCGGTGATCGTGGGGTTCATCGGGCGGGCGTTCCGTTCGATCGCGCGACTGCGTCCTTCGGAAAAGAGCGACGACCTCGACCATGTGGGCCGGGAACTCGTCCGTCTCGAGGGCCGGCGCGCTCAGCGGCCGGTCAGCTCTCGGTAGAGCTCCCGGTGCCGGTCGACGGTCACGGACCAGTCGAACCCTTGGACGCGCTCGCGGGCGTTGGCCCGCAGCCGTTCCGTCTCCCGCGTCTCCTCGAGCACCGCGCGGAGGGAGGCGGCGAGCGCCGTCGCATCGCCGTACGGGACCATCCGGCCGGAACGTCCTTGGTCGAGAACGTCCGGGACCCCGCCGACCGCGGTCGCGACGATCGGTGTTTCGGCCGCCATCGCCTCGAGCAGCACCAAGCCGAACGCCTCCCACTCCGAGGGGAGGACGAGCGCCCGGGCACCGCGGATCACCGCCCGGTACGCGGAAGGAGAGGCGACGTGGTCGAGGAAAAGGACGCGGTCCTCGAGCCCTAGTGCGCGCGCCTGCGTTTCGAGACGAGCCCGCTCTCCCCAGTCGCGTCCCATCAGCACGAGCGGTCGGCGCGCGGGCGGCTCGAGCGTTGCGAGGGCGTCAAGGAGGATCGGAAGACCCTTGTTCGACGCGACCCGGCCGACGAACAGGAAGTACTCGCCCGGAAGGTCGAGGTCGTCGGCGCGGTCAGACTCGGGAGTCGACCACGCGGCGAGGTCGATCCCCGGCGGGATCGTGCGGAACTTCTTCCGGGGGGCGAACTCGCCGACCAGGTTCGCCTCGCGGTCGGTCTGCACGACCAGCGCGCGGGCCACACGGTACGCGGTGGCCCCGAAGAGGACGTCCTGCATGCGGAGGAGACCCCTCTTCAGTGGAGGCTCCCGTCGGTCCGCCGGGTGGTAGTGGGTCGAGACGACGAGGGGGATCCGCAGTCGGTCCGCGACGGCCGCGGCCTGGAGCACGTGCCCGTAGCGATGCGAATGGGCGTGGATCACATCGGCGCCGCTCTCCGCGAGCGCGTCGATGAGACCGACCATCATCGGCATCGTGAGGCCGGGAACGAGGCGTTTGTGGACGGGGAACCGGTGCACCGGAACTCCGTCAACGGCCGGCGCATAGTCGGCCCGGCGCTCCCAGCGCCCCTCGTCGAAGAGGTCGCTGGCGAATACCTCCACGTCCTCCCCGGCGGCGCGGAGGCGTCGCGTGACCTCGCGCACGTTGGTCTCGACCCCGCCGGGAGCGTCAAAACGGAGCAGGACGTGGGCGACCTTCACCGCGGCACGACCTCCCGGTACAACCGGTCGAGCCGGTCGACCAGCGCGTCCCACTGGTAGCGGGGGACGACGTGGTCGCGTCCGTACTCTCCGAGCCGCCGAGCGAGGTCCCGGTCGCTCCACACCCGGGCGATCGCCTCGGCGAGGGCCGCGGGGGTCTTGGGCGGAACCAGGAGGCCGGCCTTGCCGTCCTCCACGAACTCCGGGATGCCGCCGACCCGCGATGCGACGACCGGTGTCCCGGCGGCGAGCGACTCGAGCAGCACCAGACCGAACGCCTCGTACTCGCTCGGAAGCACGGTGAGCCGGGCTTCCCGGTACGCCGAGGCGAGCAGGGCGTCGTCGCCCACATGTCCGAGGAGCTGGACCCGGCCCGCGACCCCGAGCTTCTGGAGCCGGGCCAGCAGAGTGGCCCGCTGACCTCCATCCTCTCCGATCACGACGAGGTGCGCCCACCGGTCGGAGGCCGCGAGCTTCGCGAAGGCGTCCGCGAGGTCGAGGAGCCCCTTGTTCGAAGCGAGCCGACCGACGAACAGGACGAACGGTCCGGGGATACCGAACCTCTCCGTGAACGAAGCGGCGCCGGGGGACGGCGCCGGGAGCGGGCGGTACCCCGGCGGGATGATTTCGAGCGGTGGAAGGTCGAGCCGGAGCGAACGCAACAGTCGCTCTTCCTCGTGGGTCTGGACGATGATCCGGGCCGCGCCCCGGACGACGCCGCCC
>DATJVA010000170.1:0-9607 GCA_035502015.1 Thermoplasmata archaeon
CGCTTCGGTGGGGTCGCGGAGTCGGCCGCTGATCTCGCCTGGGGAGAGCGTCGCACCGGCCCGCGCGTCGGGGGACGAGGCGCCCCCGACACCGAGTTCGATGCGGTGGTCCGGCGGTAGACCGGGGACCTCGGGAGGTCGCATCGATACAAAGGCGATGCGGGGAAAAGCGGAGGCGTTCGCCCGAAGGATCTCGACGGCCCGCGTCGGGCGCTCCTCCCGTACGAGAAGGGAGCGACCCGGACCGAGGTGCACGGACGCCGTGGTAGCTCCCGTAACGGGACCGGTCCAGGGGCGCGCCGGGGCGGGGGGCCGGAGGAGTGAGCCCCACGCCGGCCGTCGCGGCGGGGCGAGGAGGCTCCGACGCTTCAGGTCGACCTCCTCCGAAAGACGGGCGAGCCGGCTCGCGGTGAGCATGCGGATCTCCTGAGGGGTGTGCCCTCGCGTGATGTGCTCGAGCGTCTCGCGAAGCGCGCCGCGGACCCCCTCTTCGTAACCCGCCGCGTAGGCGCGCGCGTACTCCTCGTCCGCCGGTGGCTCTTCGCCCGGCGGAGGGGAGGCGCCGTTCCGTCGCTCGGAAGCGTTCACGCCGAGGTCCGTTCGGCGTTCGGGGTCCCCTTCTCGGGCACCGGTCCAACCGGACCGCGCCCCGACGGAAGGATCCCCGTCGCGTCGAGAGGGGTGAACTTGTACCCGTAGTGGATGACTCCGCTTGCCCCCTCTTCCCGGAGCTTGCGGAATGTCGCGCGTACCTTGAGCCCGATCGCGACCGTCGACGGTTCAACGTCGACCACCTGTCCGGTGAGGACGGGCCCTTCGGGGGTCCGGACGAGGGCGAGCGCGTACGGCACTTGCATGTCGAACCCCTCGGCGGCTTCGTGGACGACCGTGTAGGAGATCACCTCGCCCTCTCCCGAGAGCTGGAACGGTACCATCTTCTCGATCGATTGGCGGTGGCTGGTGCACTCCGGGCAGACCGCCCGCGGCGGGAAGTAGACCGTCCCGCAGACCGTGCATTTCGAGCCGCCGAGGTTGTAGCGTCGCGGGGTCTCGCGCCAAAATCGTGCGATCGACATGTGCCCTCCTAGTTGGACCTCTCGAGAAGGTGAACGACCGTGGTCGCCCCCGTGCCGCCGACGTCCTGCGCGAGACCAAGGGTCGCTCCCGCGACCTGCCGCTCCTTCGCCTCGCCCCGCAGCTGTCGGACGAGCTCGACCACTTGCGCGACGCCGACGGCGCCGAACGGCCGGCCCTGGGCCTTGAGCCCTCCCGAGGTGTTCACGACCGTCTTTCCTCCGGGGCCGAACCGTCCGCTCGCGAACTCGGGACCGGCCCGTCCCTTCTCGACGAACCCGAGGTCCTCGAGCGAGACGAGCGCGCTGATCGTGTACGCGTCGTGGATCTCTGCTACCTGCACGTCCGCGGGCGCTCGACGGGCTTGGTCGAACGCTCGCCGAGCCGCGACGACCGTCGAATCGAGGCGCGTGACCTCCTTGCGCTGATGCAGGGCCATCGTATCGCAGGCGACCTGGCTCGCCGAGATGCGGATCGGCGTGTCGGTGTGGCGGCGGGCTGTCTCCAACGGGCCAAGGACGACGGCGGCGGCGCCGTCGGAGAGGGGCGCGCAGTCGAGCATTCCGAGCGGCTCGGCGACCGGTCCCGCGTTGACGACCTGTTCGACAGTGAGCTTGTTGCGGAAGTGGGCGTTGGGGTTCTTCGAACCCATCTCGTGGGCGTGTACGGCGACCTGGGCTAACTGCTCGCGGGTCGTCCCGTAGTCGTACATGTGGCGGCGCGCGACGAGCGCCCAGAGCGCCGGAAGGGTCGCTCCGAAGACGATCTCCCATTCCTGGTCGGCCGCCGAGCTGGTGATCTTGGCCGCCGTCTCGTCCGGGACGTCGGTGAGCTTCTCGGCACCCCCGACGACGACGTAGTCGTAGAGGCCGCTCGCGACCGCGAGGTAGCCCTGGTGGAGCGCGAGCGCCCCGGAGGCTCCCCCGCCCTCGACCCGGACCGCGGGGAGGTGGCGATGACCCATGCCGGTCGCATCGAGGATCAGTGGAGCAATGTGCTCCTGGTCGATGAGGGCGCCGGACGCCATGTTCCCGAGGAAGAGGCCTCCGAGGTCGGCGGAGGAGAGCTTCGCGTCGACGAGCGCTTGGAGCCCCGCCTGGATCCCGATCTCCCGGAACGACCGGTCCCAGAGCTCGCCGAACTTCGTCTGCCCGACACCGAGCACCGCGACGTCGCGCATCGCTAGTCTCCTCCCATGAAGATCTTGCCGCGAACTTTCGCGTACTGCGCGTAGGTGATCTCGTCGCCCTGTTCGAGGAAGTATTCGACCGGGCGGCCGTATCCCTTCTCGTAGGTCGCGAGCTCGTCCGTGGTCTCGAGGTCGAACGCGTCCGAACCGGCGCCGGAACCGTAGCCCACCACGAGGACCTTCTCACCGGGCCCGGCGTGGTCGAGAACGTTCGCGAGGCCGAGGAGCGCGGCGGCCGAGTAGGTATTGCCGATCGCGGGCGTCACGAGCCCATAGCGCATCTGCTGGTCGGTGAACCCGAGCTGCTTCCCGACACGTTGGGGGAACTTGCCGTTCGGCTGGTGGAAGACGACGTGCGCGTAGTCCTTCGGACTCGTGCCGGCGAGCTCCATGATGCGGCGCGCGCACTCGGTGACGTGGCGGAAGTACGCGGGCTCTCCCGTGAACCGTCCGCCGTGGCTCGGATACCGCTGGCCCTCCCGTCGCCAGAAGTCCGGTGTGTCGGTGGTGTACGACGCCGTCTGATTGACCCGGCAGATGACCCGGTCCTTCCCGATCACGTACGCGGCTCCACCGGCGCTGGCCGAGTACTCGAGCGCGTCTCCGGGGGCGCCCTGGGAGGTGTCGGTGCCGATCGCGACACCGTAGCGGATCATGCCCGCGCCGACGAGGCCGAGACAGGTTTGGATCGCCGCCGTGCCGGCCTTGCAAGCGAACTCGAAGTCGGCCGCGGTGAGGTTCGGGGTGGCCCCGACGGCCTGCGCCACGACCGTCGCCGTCGGCTTGACCGCGTACGGATGGGACTCCGAGCCGACGTAGAGAGCGCCGATCTGCTGCGGGTCGATGGCTCCCCGGACCAACGCGACCCGTAGCGCCTCGGTGGAGATCGTGATCGTGTCCTCGTCGGGGTCGGGGACGCTCTTGCGCCGAACGTTGAGCCCGAGACCCATCGCCTCCCCATCGACTCCCCATACGCGGCCGATCTCGGTCGGCGTGATCCGGTGCCGAGGCACGTACGCTCCGTAGCTGACGATTCCCGCTTCCATGGTTCGATCCTTCCTTTTCCCGTTAGAGTCCCTCGAGCCGTTCGAGCACCGCCGGCGCCGCGAGCGCCGTCGTGAGGAGGGGGATGTTCTCCACCTCGGAGAGCCGGATCGCGAGGGGGTCGACGCGACCCGGGTTCGCGAAGAACACGGCGGCCGGCTTCATCGGATGGGCGCGGATCGCCACCATCGGCGAACGGCCGTACTTCACGTTCGAGAAGATGAGCGCTCGCTGGGTCGTCCAGCCGTACACCTCCACGAAGTGGGAGGCGTCGATCGACAGGATCGCCCGGGGCGCATCGAGGACCGTGAACCCGTGGATGTCACGGTGCAGGTCGACGCGGCTCACCGGCCGCGCCTCGAGGCGGTCCCCGAGGGTCTTGAGGGGTATCGCGACCGCGAACTCGCGCATCCCGAGGATCCCCTCCGAATGCGGACGGGCGCCGAGCCGCTCGCCGACCTTGCCTCCCTTGTCGGTGTCGAGGGCGATCAACGCCTCCACGTACCGCCGGATGAAACCCGCGCCGGGGCTCAGACGTCGCTCCGACTCGTAGTCGCTGATCACGGATGGGACGGTGACGAGCCGACGGGCGAGGTCGCGCTGCGAGATGCCGAAATCCTCTCGCCACTTGCGGAGGGTGCGGCCCGGATGGGGCGACAGCACGACCTCGCCGGCGATCTTCTCTCGGAGCTCGGCGTCCACGGACCGCGCCAACCGGACCCCGGTATAAATCGATACTCTTCCTGTCGGTCTAAGGGCTCGACAGCTGCCGAAAGGAAGGAGAGAAAAACAGGGAGTGGACCGGGCGAGAATCTCCGGCCGGGCCGCCGGTGGCGTCCCGACCCTTTGAACTCGCGACCTCTACCTTGCCAAGGTAGCGATCTTCCGCTGATCTACCGGCCCAACCCGGCGGGTCGAGGGGCGGGTCGGGATAAATCCTTCCTCCGCACCGCGGTGTGCTACAACCTCCGCGCCTCGGTCGACTCGGCGGCAGAGCACCGCGTGCCTCTCGGTCCGCGCGCTCAGCCAAACCCTTATCCCCCCGACCCGGATTCTCCGCGCGATGTCCGAGGAGCCAACCTCCGGGGAACCCATCGACATCCTCCTGAGGAGCACGCGGGACCTGCTCCGCCCCGAAGAGCTGGTCCGTGAAGCGACGCGCGATATCGTGAAGGACGAGATCCGTCGCCACCTCGAGAAGACGATGCGCGACGACCCGGAGCTCGCCCAGAACCTCCGGGAGGCCGTGAAGGACCTTCTCGCGGCGCGGGCCTCCGAGTACGCTGCGCTGGTCCGGCTCGCGACCACCGGAGCCCGCCTCGGCCTCTCGGCGCTCCCGCCCGAGATGCGACAGGCCATGACCAAGGACATCGTCGACCTGATCTCGAAGGAACTGGGCCAGATCGTCGAGAGGTCGCTCTAGCCCCATGCCGATGGCCCCGGACCAGGTCCGGATCTACGAGATCAAGCGGGTGGACGTCGAGGGCGCGATCGTCATCGACGGCTTTCCGTCCGTCGGTCTCGTAAGTTCGATCGTCGCGAACTACCTCATCGACACCCTCGAGATGGAGCAGATCGGGATCGTCGAATCTCCCGCCTTCCCAACGGTGTCGCTGGTCCGGAACGGGATCCCGCAGCATCCGGTCCGGATCTACGCCGGCCACCCTCCCGCCGACCGGGCCGGTCGCGGCGCCGACAAAATCGTCGCCTTTGTCTCCGAATTCCACCCGGCTCCGACGGTGATCCACCCCCTCGCGACGACGATCCTCGACTGGGTTCAGGAGCAGCGGTGCTCTCTCCTGGTCTCGCCGGAAGGGCTCGTGGTGGAGGCGGCGCCCAACACCCCGCGGATGACCCGGCCGCCCCGGCTCAACGACGTGAAGGTCTACGGGGTCGCGAGCACGCGCAAGGCGCGCGAGCTGTACATTGAGCCGAACATGATCCCCTTCGCCGAGGGGGTCATCACGGGGATCGCCGGCGTCCTCCTGAACGAGGGGCGGCGTCGAGGCTTCGACGTGCTGACCTTCCTCGCCGAGGCCCAGGCCGAGTACCCGGACGCGCGCGCCGCGGCGAAGGTGATCGAGACGATCAACCGGATCCTCTTGCGGACCCCGCTCGACCCCGTCCCGTTGTACGCGGAGGCGGAGCGGATCGAACAGCAGCTGCTTTCGATCCAGAAGCACGCCGCCGAGCGCGGCCGGCCCGAGGCGGCGACCCAGCCGTCGCCGCCGATGTATCGCTAGCGTCGCGGCCCGGGACCTTCTCAAGGAGCTCGCGCACTCCGTGGATCAGCCGGTCAGCGTCCGACCGGTCGTTGTAGAGGTAGAACGACGCCCGGACGTTGCCCGGCAGGTCCCGTTGGGCGTAGTAGGAGTGCGCGCAATGCATGCCCGAGCGGACCATCACGTCGTGGCCCTCGTCGAGGAACAGCGCGACGTCGTTCGGGTCGACCCCGTCGACGGTGAACGCGAAGATGCTCGTCCGCCGTTGCGGGTCCGCGGGCCCGAGGAGGTGCACCCGGGGCTCGTCGACGAGCGCCGAGGTCACCCGGGCGTTCACGGCGAGCTGCTGCGCACGGACGAACTCGAAACCGACCCGTTCCAGATACCGGAGCCCCGCGTGCGCCCCGATGACCCCCGCGTAGTTCTGGAGGCCGGCCTCGAACCGGTACGGCGGTGGCCGCAACGCGTGAGCATCGATGGTCGACCAGGCGACGGTCTCCCCGCCCAACAGGAGCGGTCGCAGCCGGGAGAGAAGCTCGGGCTTTGCGGCGAGAACGCCGGTTCCCGTGGGGCCAAGCATCTTGTGCGCCGACACCGCATAGAAGTCCACGCCGAGCCGGTCGAGGTCGACCTTCTCGTGAGGGGCGGCCTGACAGCCGTCGAAGAGCACGAGCGCGCCTCGGTCGTGCGCGAGCTCCGTGATGTCATCGATCGGGAGGGACTGGCCGTCGAGGTTCGAGGTGTGGAAGAGACTGACCAGCCGGACCCCGCGGGAGAGCCGGTCCTCGAGCTCCTTCTCGTCGAACGCACCGTCGTCCCGGAGCGGGAGCACCTCGATCCGGACCCCGCGTTCCGTGGCGAGCCGTTGCCAAACGACCAGGTTCGAATTGTGCTCGCGATCGGAGATGAGCACTCGGTCCCCGGGCTCCCAGGAGAGTCCCTGCCCTACGAGGTTGATCGCTTCGGTGGCGTTCCGGACGAAGACGATGCCGCTCGGGTCCGACCGACCGAGGAACCGGGCGAATCCACTCCGGGCCGCCTCAAAGCGCCGCTCGACCTCCTCCGAGAACCGATGGAGGCTCCGGCCAGCGCAGCCGGGGAAGTCCCGGTAGTACTCCTCCATCGCGGTGAGGACGTCGGCAGGAACGAGCGACATGCAGGCGGAGTCGAGGTACGCGGGAGGTCGCTGTCCGCCCCGGGGCCGAAGGGCAGGGAAGTCGGCGCGAACCTGGGTGACGTTCATGGAGGCAATCGCTGGAGGCTCTCCGCCGCTGTGGCGAGGACCGCCGCCCCGACCACCAGGGCCCGGTCGTCCGGCGCGAACGTCGCGCTGTGGAGACTGGCCGGTCGATCGGGGTTCCCGACCCCGAGCCGAAGGAACGTGCCGGGCACGCGTTCGAGGTACCGCGAGAAATCCTCGGCGCCCATCAGCGGGTGCTCAACCTCGACCACGTTCGCGCGGCCGAGCTCGACCGCCAGCCCTTCGGCGACCACTTTGGTCGGGCCGGGATGGTTGAGGAGCGGCGGATACCCCTGCTGGTATTGGACACGCGCGCGCGCTCCGTGACCCGCCGCGATCGCCCGCACCTTTCGGCGCAGCGAACGCTCCATCAGCTCGCGCGTGCTCGCCCGAAGCGTCCGCACCGTCCCTTCGAGAACGACCTCGCTCGGGAGGATGTTGTGCCGTGTCCCCCCGTGGACCGACCCGACGCTCACCACGACCGGGTCGAACGGTTCTCGGACACGGCTCACGAGCGTCTGGAGCCCCGTCACGATCTCGCTCGCGATCACGATCGCGTCGGGTCCCTGCTGGGGCGTCGAGGCGTGGCCTCCACGACCGATCACGGTGATCCGGAAGAAATCGGCCGCCGCCATCGTCGGCCCGACCCTCCAGCCGACCGTTCCGAGAGGGAGCGCCGGGTCGACGTGCTGGCCGACCACGTAGTCGACGCGGGGCGATTCAAGGCAGCCGCGTTCGATCAGCTCTAGAGCGCCTCCACGATTGCCTTCCTCTTCGGCGGGCTGGAACAGGAGCTTGACGGGCCCGCGGGTCGACCTCCCTCCGCGGACGAGCATCGCTGCCGTGCCGAGGAGGGCCGACATGTGGACGTCGTGGCCGCAGGCGTGCATCTTGCCCGGGTACTTCGATTCGAACGGGAGCCCGGTCTTCTCGGTGACCGGGAGAGCATCCATGTCGGCCCGCAGAGCGACGACAGGGCCAGAGCGGTCCGCCCCGATGGTGGCGACCACGCCGTAGAACCCGTCGTCGAACGACCGGTACGGGATCCCGAGCTCCTTCAGCGCCGCGACGACCTTCTCGCGGGTGCGCTCTTCCTCGAGCGAAAGCTCTGGCTCCTGATGGAAACCCATGCGCCATGCACGCATCGCGGGGAGGGTGCGGCGGGCGACGGAAAGCCACGACTCTCGGGCTCCGCCCATCGCCAGGCCAACGGGGGGCCCGATATAATGCGCGCGGAATCGGCTACGGGCGAGCGATGGGCATCGTTCCTGCGCCCGAGAGGACCGCCTCTGCGATCGTCGGCGACCGGAACGAGTCGAGCTCGGGGACCGGCAAAGGGTCCGGCCGCTCGAGATGAAAGCGGTTGAACCACACGGGCCGGATCCCGGCACTGAGCGACCCCTTCACGTCGCTCCTCCAGGAGTCACCGATCATGACGCTCTCCTCCGGTTTCGCGCCAGCCTTCTCGAGGGCGATCCGGAAGATCGCCGGGTCGGGTTTCGATACGCCCACGCCGGCGGAGACGACCATGAAATCGACCAGCGGACGGAGGTTGAAGTGGTCAAGCTTCTCTTCTTGCTCGGGGACCTCGTTGTTCGTGACGACTCCAATCACGGCGCGGCCGTGGAGACGCTCGAGGACCCGACGAACTCCCGGTACGGTGCGCCGAACTTCCTGGTAATGGCTCCGGTACTGTCGGGAAAGCTCGGCCGCTCCCGCTAACGAGACCTCACTGCCGCAGAACCGCCCGAGCCGCTGGAACCGCGCGACCCGCGCTTGCTGGACCGTGATCCGACCCGCGAGAACATCCGGTTGGTCCGCGTCGAGTTGATGCGCGTATTCGTGCCAGACCGCATCGAGGCTCCGCCGGCGCAGGACCGGTTCTGTCCGTCGGAGCCGGGCGAGGGCCCGACGGCATGTCATCGAGTGGTCGAAGATCGTGTCGTCCATGTCGAAGAACACGGCACGGGGAAGGGACGCGACACCCGGTTGGCGCGGTTCGTGAGCTCGACCCACGGCCGTTCACGCACGGAGAGATACAAATCGGTACGCCGGCCCGCGAGGCCGCTCAGTTCCCGGTTTACGAATCCCGCGCACGGCACTCGTTGCACCGGACCGCCCCGTCCTCGGCGCGAGAGAGCTCCGAGCAGCGACCGCACAATCCGCGACCGCAGCCGGGACAACGGGTGGACGGCCGTCCACCGATGAAGGGGCGGTCACAATCGACGCATGCCTTCACGGTGTGGGCTCCAGAGGCTTGGGCTGCGCGCGCCGACACTCCGGGGGACGCCCCGACCATCGCCTCCAGCTCATCGAGCGTCTTCGTTAGTTCGCGAAGGGAGTACCGAGTCGACCTCGGCCGCCTTTCCGTGAAGGTGTAAGGTGCTGCCGGGCGGGGCGTTGGGCCCGAGAGTGGAGAAACCACTCGCCGGTGATTTGCGGTCCGGACGTGCCCCGGTTCGGGTCGCGTGGCTTCCACGCCATGGGGTACGTCTGGAGGGCCTTCCCACCAAATCGGTCGCTCCTCGATCCGGGACCGGTCGGCGGTCGCTCCCCCGCTCACTTGAGTCCCTTGGGGGGACGTGCGACCGGACGGTCGCCCTGCAGATGTGGCCGGCGGCTGGACCGCGTCCGGTTCGAGAAACGTCGAGTAGATACCGGCGCCGACGATTACAGCGCCCACGCATCCCAAGAGACCCCACAGAGGTAGGTGGGACGACCCTGATTGTTCGCTCGCGAGGTAGCCGGCGTAGACCACGAGGACGCTTCCAATCAGCAGGAGCGGGAAGGCCCCCTCGAAGTTGTCGAAGCCACGCTTCACGAGAATCCTTCCCCCTC
>DATJVA010000171.1:0-10653 GCA_035502015.1 Thermoplasmata archaeon
GACGTCGATGGTGTAGTTGACAGTGCTTCCGTCGAACTTCTCTCCGTAGTTCGAGGAGGAACCCACGGAGTTGGGAGAGAGCGGTACCGAGTAGCTCGCATTGTAGGCAGAACCGATCGCCTTCGTCGCGACGAGCGAGGAGGCGGAAGTGAAGGAGGTCGCCGGCACGAAGAACGAGTCGTTCGCCTTGGAAGGGTCGAACTCGAAGATGAACAGCCCCGAGGCCGCGTAGACCGTGGGAAAGTACGATAGATGCGAGAACGCAGTGATCTGCTTGTCAGAATACCCCTGCTGAAAGACGTAGTACTGAACGTTGAACGCCTTCCATGCCACCTCCGCGTTCGCCGCGCTTGGGTCGGTGATCACGTTGTTCACCATTTGTAACGGAAGACCGGACCGCCCGGCGGACGACGTGAGTTCGCTGTACAGGAGAGACCAGGGCCGAATGATGAGGCGGTGCCCTGCGTAGGCCAGCAGCCCGTCGATGCCCGTGTTCCCTCCGTTCGAGTCGACCGCGACCGTCGCGTTGGCATTCGCGTGATCTCTCAACCAGTTTCCGGCGGCGGCCTGCGAAGAGTCGTAGAGCCGTTTGGGGGCCAGTTGCTTCTGTTCCAGGGTCCACGTGGCGTTGGCCGCTACGACCGCCGCGCCGACAAACAACGCCGTCACCGCGACGGCGACGACCTGAGAGGTCGGGAAGGTCCGGCGGGGTCGTGCGTTCGGGGGCCCGTGGCCCGGGGGACGACGACGTCGAACCGTGGCGACGACGATGTCGGCGGTTCCCTGGAACGCCAGCGCCACGAACGGGACCGCAAGAACCTCCGGATAGGCATAGAATCGGCCCGGGTAGATTCCCAGGAGCGATGAGCCGAGGGAAGTGAACGCAAAGGGCAGGTACACGAACCCCGTCACACCGAGAACGAACGAGCCCCGGGAGTCGCGGGTCGAGGTGACGGGCCGGTGACGGATCCGCCCGGCCAGCGCGAACGCGATTCCCAGGAGCGCAAGGGTCCCTCCCAGAAAGCCGAGCCACCCGACCTGGAGGAACAGCGTCGATGCGGAGGTCCAGTGGAGGAACGTGGCGACGCCGACCGTGGCATGGCCCGTCAAGGCCGGCGAGGACGCGGAGGCCTGCGAGGGAACGAGATAATCGGGAATGAAGACCAACACGGGGGCCGCGACCAGCAACGCGGCTTTGCCGAGCCAGCCCAGGCCTTGCCGCCAAGCCAGCGTGACCCCGGTCACTATGAGGAGTAGGGCCGCCATGAGGAATACGAGCTGGTTCAGCAACACGACGCCGAGGAACATCAACGAAAGAAGACCGACCTCTCCCAGGCTCGGATGGTTGGAACGAACGAGGCGAACGCACAGCACGAGGAGGACGACGAAGAACGGAGTGGCTAGGACCGCGTCCGGGCTCGCACCGGACACGCCGTTGTTGATGAGGACGTTCAGCAACAAGGTGCCGCTGTTGCTCGACAACAGCCAGCAGATCGAAACCGCCCCAGCGACCAGGCGACTTCGCACAAAATCGCCGACGAAGACGAACATCGCGAGGGAAGAGAGGACGAACGGGACGATGTTCTCGATGACCGCGAGTTGAATCGAGGGCGAGCCAAACACCCCACCGAACGCGCCATACAGCACCGGCAACCCCGGGGCCATGTCTCCTTGGCCCACGAGGGGTTTCCAGGCTACGGAGAGCTGAGGCCAACTCCCGGTTTGGGCGATCACGTCGCCGACGCGGCTGAAGGCGAACGTGTCCAGCCCCACTTGGGACCCACCTGCGAGAACGACGAGCGCGGGAATCAGCAGGAGGAACGACACGACCGCGGCGAGGGCGAAAAACCCTCCATCGCTCACTCGGGCCCCGGCAATGCAGCGACGAACCTGACCCACAAACGAAGTCACGCCGATTCCCGAAAGCAGGAGGCCAAGAGCGAACGCGGCGAGGCCCACCCCGATCGCCGAGAAGATCCCGAGCCGAGCCGCCATCCAACCAATCGCGATCAGAACCGATAGCCCGGCCAGGTTCGAGAAGAGGAACGCCTCGAGCAGCGGGAGGGGCCGCGGGAGGATTCTCCGCCGGGCCACCGCAACGATGGCGCCGCCGGGAAGCAGCACGGCACCGTAGTACATCAGAACGAGCGCGGACCACCTGCCTCCGACGAGAAGCGGCCCGCAAGCCACGGCCGCGAGGGTCGCCACGCAGAGCCACTCGCGGGTGCTCAGACGAAGACCAGGGCGGGCTCGATTGACGTTCATCGTCGTGGGAACATGCTCCCGCCTTCTCGCATCCTTGCGACGGAATCTCGCGTTGCGGCGCGGCGAAAGAGACACCGGACGGTATCGAGCCCGATCCCGTCCGCCTCTCTTCGCACCCTACCGGACGTAGGCACCCCGCAAGAGCGCCCACCAACATTCCCTCTGTCTTGAAACGCTTTGGGGGAGGCTCTGCGGGGATCCATGGGGCGAGTCGCGAGGTCAGTGGGTCCGAAGGCGGCTAGGGTCTCCCCGTCCGTCCATACCGGGCGCCCAGCGCGCCGTAGGGCCACCGACCGACTTCGACCCGGGGGCACATGAGGCGGCGACCGTTCGATAGTGGGCCGAGTGTCGGCCCCATTCTGTTTCGCCATGGATCCGGCTGCGGGCTTTCCTTGAACGTCCTCCCGGCAGTCAAGGGCCAGATCCGGCGTGGCGTGAAGAGAGTCGGCACCGGTCGTAGCCATCACTCCCGCCGAGGGGAGCCCTCCCGCCCCGATCCCTATACCGTGGGGGGCAACGGTGCGGCCGCTCCGTTCATCTGTCGAGCGCCGAGCCCCCCAATACCCCGAGGGTATCTGCGGGTCCCGCGACCCCGCCATCCCCGCCGTCTTGACCCACGCCCCTCAACTCAGGTCGACCCGTCAGGGCACGGCGCGAAGCCGTCTCAGGGCCGGCATGTCGAGAAGTAAGGCAGGGTTGCCCGTCATCGCGAAGGCGACGGCGTCGGCACGAGGGAGTGGCGTCGCGAGAGCGGGGAGAGAGCCCGTATCTTGCCGCGGAAGGTATCGGCACGTTGAAGTACCCCGAAACCCTCTGAAATCGAAGTCGCCATGAGGAAAGGGCAGCGTGCGCCGGGTCACGCGGTCTCCTTCCCTCCTCGGAGAGGAGAGTGGGATGCCGACCCCGGGACTGTCGCTCGCTCACGCCCTCGTTGAGGCACGCGTTCCCACGGGGAGAAAAGTCTCACATGCCATCGAGAGCCTTACCATCAACCGCCGCCGAACGCGCGCGAGCGATTCGCGACGCGCAGCCGCCGATCGAGGTGGCCGATCGAACCAGTGACCACCGACTGAAGATCGCGGTCGCTGTTCCCGCGCGTGATGAGTCCGCGGCGATCGAATGGGTCCTCCGCTCGGTGCCTAAAGACTCGACCGAGGTGGCGTACCGGTGCTTTGTCTGTGACGATGGGTCGACGGATGGTACAGGGGCCATCGCCCTCGACGCGGGCGCCACCGTTCTTCGGCACTCTCGTAATCTCGGCATCGGGGCGTCCCTGACGACCTCCCTCGACGGAGCCCGGGCCTGGAATCCGGACATCATCGTCCACGTCGCGTCGGATGGGCAGGACGACCCGCACCTCATCCCCCAGCTGCTGCAACCCCTACTGCGGGGCGAGGCCGACTACGTGATCGGAAGTCGTTTCCTCACGGGGGCGGCGGGGATGGGAGCTGTCCGCCGCGTGGGCGTCCGGTTCTACTCACTCCTCGTTCGCCTCCTCGTGGGACTGACGATCACCGATGTCACCTCCGGTTTTCGAGCGTTCCGGACGGAGGTGTACGACCGGTTGCGGATCCGGTCCGACAAGAACTGGGCGGTCGAGACGGCACTTCGTGCCGGGCTCAATCACCTGCGTACCGTGGAGGTCCCCACGCTGTACCTTCCAAGGATAGGAGGTCGGTCCCAGTTCGAACATCGCCGTCTGTTCCTCCTCTACCATCTGAGGGTGATCCCGCAGATCTTCCGGGCGTACACCGCGCCACGGGCGCCTGCCGGGGTCCCCTCTCGGGGTCGGGCCCCATCGACACTTGAGGTCCCCGCGCCGGCTCCTCCGACGGGCCTTCCCGCGCGACCGGGTTACGGCGCGGTCCCGCTCATCGCCGGAAGGATGCCCTCATCGGCTCACGCTCCCCCGGCCTTCCACAGCGCCCGCGAACCGAGCACCCCGCCCAGAGAACTCGAGGCGTAGCGAGTCGCTTGAGCCGCTGCGGCGGTCGTTTGAGGTCGGGCAGGGCTCGCGTCCGCGCGAAACCCAAGTCCGCCTACTCCTCCGGTGGAGTCCACCCGATGTCGGCGTAGGCGCGAAGCGTTCCCTCCGCCATACGCTCGAGTGAGAATTCACGCACCCGTCTCCTTCCCCGTTCGATGAGGCTCGCTTGGAGGCTCGCATCGCCGAGAAGACGGACCAGCTCAGCTCCCATCGCCTCTGGGTCCTCGGGGGGAAGGATGAGCCCGGCGTCTCCCACGAAGTGGCTCTGGTCGCGCACGTCGGTGACCACGACCGGCACTCCCGCGTACATCGCCTTCATCTCCAAGAGGTTGAAGCTGAGCCGCGACGCGAACACCACCGCGGACGCCAATCGGAACGTCTCCGCGAGTCGCTCGGCCGGAACAAAACCGGGGAACGTCACGGAGCTCTCCACGCCCAGCCGACGCGCGAGCTGTCGCAGGGTTTCGGTCTCGGGGCCGGTGCACGAAAGCAGGAGCCGCGCCCGCGGTCGCTCCTTCACCACTCGAACCATCGCCTTGACGGCGATGTCGCCGCCCCGGTCGATCGGGTTCCAGGAGCCGAAGAACAGCACCGTATCGCCCCGGTCGGCTGCGGACGAGGGTTCCACGCTCGCGTCGAGCGTAATCTCGCTCGCGTCGACACCGTAGGGCACGAGCGCGATCTTCTCCTCGGGTACGGCGAGCCGCTCAACGAGGAACTGGCGAACCGAGGGAAATGGAACGATGATGCGGTCGCTCGACCGGCAGGCGAGCTCGATACAGAACCGGAGGAACCGGTACCGAGCGGGGTGGCGCGAGAGCATGTAGAACGGCATGATGTCGTGGACCGTGGTCACGAGAGGGTGGCGCCCGACCATCACGGCGAAGCGAGCCCCCACGGGGGAGACCGCATGCCAGAACCCTCCCGGCCGGTGGGCGACCCGGCAGAGCATCTGAGGTTCGCCGAGGAACAGCTGCCGAACGTGGTCGGGGAACCTCCCGTTCTCCAGAAGAAGGAAGGGGATCTTCCTTCGGGAGTAGCTCGCGGTGAGGTGGAAGAGGTACTCGTCGATCCCCCGGCCGGTGTGACGTCGAGGCGTGTAGGGATAGCCGAGAAGAACTAGACCGGGGACCGTCCGACGCGGCTTGAGCCCGGAAACGTCGACCCCCCCTTCGACCAAGTCCCCGGTCCCTTAAGGCCGCACGGGGCAAGGCCCCCTAGAGCGTCCGCGGGCCGTTCTGGGGCACCGCCGCGACACGAGGTGGGTGAGCGTCCCCGGCGATGGGCGCCCCAACGACCGACGCCGCTCCCCGGTCGGCGAGGCGGAACCAGATTGGACCGACGAGCTTAAGCCCCGCATCCTGACTCCGGACGGAATCGTGGAATGCCTCGGAGGATCTCCTACTGGTTCATCGGGATAATCGTCGCCTGGGTCACGTACTCCCTCGTTTGGACCTGGATCTCTCTCGAGCGATTCTACACCCTGCGTGCGTCGATCTTCGACCTGGGGATCTACTCGCAGCTCAGCTGGAGGGTCTACGGAGCCTCCTTGAGCCCCGGCCAGATGCTCGCCACGGCACTCAATCTCGGCGGTCCGATCATTCTGTTGCCGACCACGGTCGGCGGCTACCCTACCATTCTCGCGGCGCAATCGTTCGCGATCGGAAGTGGCGCGGTGCTGGTGTATCTCATCGCCCGCTGCTACACCCTCAGTTCTCCCATCGCGTTCGGCCTCGGCGCGACCTACCTGCTGTACTTTCCGGTCGCCGGGATCAACTTCGCCGATGCCCACTGCGAGGCCTATCTGATCCCGTTCTTTCTCCTCGGCGTCTGGCTCTACCTGAGCGGCCGGTTCGTGCTTTCCTTCGTACTGATGCTGCTCGCGGGCGCGATCCAGTACCCCCTCGGGGTGTTTCCCCTCCTGTTCGGACTTCAGGTACTCCTTCCCAGAACGTGCCAATCGATCCTCGAGTTTCGGGACCGAGGCCGAGCCGAGCGCTCGACGGAGGGGCGGTTGCGCTCGTTTCTTCGAAAAGTCGCCAACGCGAGGCTCTCATCCGTCCGTGGGCGAGAGCCGAAATGGTACGCCTACGGCCTGCCCCTCGCGGCCACGGCGCTATTGGTCGGCGCGATGGTAACGAGCATCCTTTACGAGGCGAATTACACGGTCGCGCGCCTCGTTCACGCGACCGCCCTCGGCGTTCTACCGAACCTTCCGAACAAGTTCTGGTCGGCGTTCCTCCTCCTTGCGCCGCTCGCCTTCCTTCCGGTGCTCTCGCCTCGATGGCTCCCCTACTGCGCGCCGTTCTTTGCCCTGATGTTCTACGTGAACTACTGGGGCTACACGTACCCGTACATCGTCACCTCGTGGTATCCGTTCCTGGTCGTGCCGTTCCTTTTCCTCGCGACGATCGACGGGGTCGCGCAGGTCCAGCAACGGACGACCTGGGTCCACTCGCTCTGGAGGCGGTTGCGCTCGTCGACAACTCGGGAGGGCTCTACGATTTCGAGTCCCACCGATGGACCGGAAGCCGCGCGACCTCCTGTGGACCGGAGAGCTCGTTGGCGAGCTCTCCGGAACGTGACGATTCGTCCGCCGGCGGTCATCACCGGGGCCGTCGTGGTGCTGACGGTCGTCTCCGCGGGGTATCTTACGCCCTACGGTCCTTGGAACTCCTCGACCAGCGCGAACTTCGGCTTTCCCGGTTGGGGTGCCTACAATGCGACCCTCTATGACGAGCTCGTGAAGCTCGGCGGCCTGATCCCGGCGTCCGACCCGTCCGTGATTCTGCAGAATGACATGCCCGGGCTCTTACCCCGTCCCACGGCCGACGGGCAGATCGCGCCCTTGGTGGTCGGCCCCTTCGCGAGGGTCGCCTACAACCTGACCCACCAGCTTTCGAACGGGTCGTGGAGCCCGATCGACCCGGACTACGTCCTCGCGAACCCCGAACCGCCTCCGTACAGTTTCTTCTACGAGTCGGGGAGCTATCCGTACAATCTGAGTATGGAACAGCTCGTGACCCGTCTCTACGATTCGTACGATTACGGGATCGTGGGGGAAGCAAGCGGGATGATCCTGCTCCAGCACTACTACACGGGTCCCCTCCTCTACTACGTTCCGTACTCGGCCGACGTTTCGCCAACCTCGCTCCAGTCGGGGACCGGGAGGGTCACCAACGCCTGTGGAGAGAGTTGCCTGCTGGTGAAGGGCCAGACGGATCGGCAGGTCGCGTGGTCGGGCCCGTACACGTTCCTCTCGCCCGGGACGTATTCGATTTCGATACACTTGGGTCTGGCGAACTGGACTCCCAGCGACCGCGCGGTCATCGAGGTTTCCGGCGGGAGCGGCGCCACCCCGCTCGCCTCCTCACCGCTCTCGGGACTCTCGATCGGATCTCGGCTCGCATCCGACTACCTGAACTACACGCTCTTCGTCGGCGGGCCGACCCCCGGGGTCGAGTTCCGGGCGGTGGATTCTTCCTTTAACGGTAGCCTCGCGTTCTACGGCGCTGAGGTTCGCGAGGTGGCCCCTCCGTCCTCGGTGTTTCGCGCAGGGAATACGACGCAGGACCAATCGGTCTACCAACTCCTGGGCCTCCTCCCTGCACGGTCCTCGGTCTTGGCCGAAGCGGCGCTGCGACCGTACTTCCACAACCTCACGCTCGTGACACTCCCTTCGAACGGGACGATCCCATCGACAACGTACGAACTCTACGACCCGGCGATTCCCTCTGCGTGTGGGCCCGGTGGGGCCCCCACCATCTGTTCGGTCGTGAACGCGAGCTACGCCTCGGGGTCGTACTCGATTGTGGGCCAGGTCAATGGGGTGACCTTGCTGGCCCGCTCGCCCGCGGTCCTCGCCACCTACTCGGCGAATCGAGAGAACATCTCGACATCCGAGCTGTCCGTCGTCGGGGGTTCGAGTCAGATGTTCAGTAGGTATTCGGGCGCCAACTTGACGGTGACCAACCAGACGAACGGCGGAGTGGGATGGTACGGGCCGTACGTCTCGCTGCCACCGGGAAGCTACTCTGTCCGATTCGACCTCTCTGCGTCGAACGTCAGCGCCTCCAACCACCTGACCCTGGTAGTGTCGTCCGAAGCGGGACAGCGCTGGTTGGTCACCCTGGAACTCAACGGAACGACGTTTCCCCGAGCCGACGAGATCGTGTCGATTGGTCTGTCGTTCACGCTCTCCTCGTTCCAGGATGGAATCGAGTTCACGGGGACCGGGGTCGACTGGGCCGGCGTCATCACGCTCAGCGGCGTGGGATTGGTCGAGACCGCTCCGCCACCCTGAGAGTCCGGGTCCACTCGCCGGACCGCCGTTGG
This sequence comes from Thermoplasmata archaeon, assembly GCA_035502015.1. Taxonomy (GTDB): domain Archaea; phylum Thermoplasmatota; class Thermoplasmata; order Lutacidiplasmatales; family UBA184; genus Lutacidiplasma. The sequence continues at coordinate 8,588 of DATJVA010000171.1, forward strand.
GAATCGTCGAAGCGCCATGCCAAGCTTCCGTCGGCCCCAACCGCTAAGACCCCTAGGGTTACTCGCCCGGGCCATGCCGAACCGGACCGCCCTCATCACGGGGGTCACCGGGCAGGATGGGTCGTACCTCGCGGAACTTCTGCTCGAGAAAGGGTACAGTGTGTATGGCCTGGTCCGTCGCCTGAGCACGCCCAACCTCACACACCTAGCCGGGATAGCGGACCGACTCACGATCGTCGACGGCGACCTGATGGACCAGTCGTCCCTGAACCAGGCCGTCAGCCACTGCCACCCGGACGAGGTGTACAACCTAGGGGCGCAGTCGTTCGTAGCCGCGTCGTTCAGCCAGCCGGTGCTCACGGGGGAGATCACCGGCCTAGGGACGATCCGGCTCCTCGAAGCGGTCCGCCTTCACGCACCCGAAGCCCGGGTCTACCAGGCCTCCTCGAGCGAGATGTTCGGCCACGTGGACCGGGAGCCTCAGAACGAGACGACCCCGTTCCATCCGCGCAGCCCGTACGGCGCCGCCAAGGTGTATGGCTTCTGGGCCGCCGTCAACTATCGGGAAGCCTACTCTATGTTCGTCTCGAACGGAATGCTGTTCAATCACGAGAGCCCGCGACGCGGACTCGAGTTCGTGACCCGTAAGATCTCCGACGCGGTCGCGCAGATTGCCGCCGGAAAGTCCCGGACGCTCACCTTGGGAAACCTCGATGCGAAACGGGACTGGGGATACGCTCCCGACTACGTCGACCTGATGTGGCGGACGCTTCAGCATTCCACGCCGGGCGAGTTCGTCGGCGCGACCGGAGAGTCGCACACGGTCCGTGAGTTCGTGGAAGAGGCGTTCCGGGTCGCCCACATCGAGAACTGGGAGCAGTACGTGAAGACCGACCCGTCGTTCAATCGACCGTCCGAGGTCTTCAACCTCCGCGGTGACCCCTCGAAGGCGCGTCGGGAGCTCGGATGGACCGCCACCACCCGATTCCACGACCTGGTCCGAATCATGGTCGAGGCGGACCTGCACCACTATGGCGTGGCGCCCACGTAGGCGGCTCCGGGCCCCCGCGAGCGGCCGAGTCCGTCCCTCGCTTCGCGAGAGGAGCGAGGGCCCATCCGTGACCCGTCGGATTGCCCGTGCCGTTGGTCGCCCGAGCCCTGGACCGTGACGTCCTCCCCCACGTTGGGTGTCATCGTGACGGCGTTCGATCGCCGGACCTACTTCGCCCAGGCGGTGGAATCTGTCCTCGGCGCGGACGTCGGACCCAACTTCACGGAGTACCTGCTCGTTCGCAACTTCGAGGACGCCGTGGTCGATCCGGAGCTGGTGAAGCGCGGGGTCCGGATCGTTCCGGATACCTCGCCCGACGTGGGCGGGACGCTCTATTGCGCGCTCGACCATTGCGATGCCGAATACCTCGCGTTCGTCGACGACGACGACCTTGTCCTTTCCCACCGATGGAAGCGATTCGAGGAGATCCGGGCGCTCGTGCCCGACCTCACGTACTATCACAACGCGTACGAGATGTTCTCAGACCCCGCGTCGGTTACCCCGAGCCGATCGGGCAATGTCAGTGCCCGAGCGGCCCCGTCGGGGCGTCCGTGGTCACGATGGCGGGTCGCGGACGGCGAGCCGTTCCTCCGATTCTTGGCCGACAAGAGCTGGGAGCGTAACATCAGCTCCACGATCGTCCACCGCCGAGTGCTCGAGCGTGCCCGCGACGAGCTCTCGGCCATCCCCGCGATGTCCGACACCGCGACGCTCATCGCGGCGATCACCTCGCCCGGGTCCCTCGTCTTCGACCATGAGGTCACCACGCGGGTCCGGCGCCACCAAAGGAACGTCTCAAAAACGACGCGAAACACCCGGCAACGGGACCTCTCCCTAGACCTCTTCGCTCGCCTGGTCGCGCGGTCCTCGGGCGCTGACGTCGCCCGCGACTACCTCGAACTACGTCGCGCTCGTGAAGCCGTCTACAATTGCACGTTCGGCGGGGCGAGGAGTCCCGCTGAACTTCGGGCGGCGATGCGGATTCTCCAGCGTTACTGGAAGCGACTTCGACGCT
>DATJVA010000172.1:0-2143 GCA_035502015.1 Thermoplasmata archaeon
TCGGCGTCGCCGAGGGACACCTCGACCCGAACCTCGTCCGGGTCCGCCGGCGCGCGACCGTGGTCCGCTACCTCGTTCCCCCCGGCTACGGGGCGCGGTCGACCCCGGGCCTCGTCGTCGAGCTCGACGAGGCGCAGATCCAGGAGGAAGGGGTCGGCGTGCTCTTCGGGAGCGTCGAGCCTGCCGGCCCCGGCGCCGTGCGCTTCGGCGCCGGCCGGGGCCTCGCTCTGGTCGGCGAGGCGAGCGCGATCCACGAGGCGGCCGCGCGGACCGAGAGCGCCCTCCGCCACGTCCGCGGGGATTTCTACGTGCGCCGCGACATCGGCACGCAGGAGGACATCACCCGGCGTTGGGAGCACATGCGCCAGCTGCTCGAACCGGGCGCGCAGGCGTCGCCGCTCCCGCTGAGCGTCGCCGCGCCCGGCGCCCCCGCGTCGAGCTCGGGCCCGCCGGAGCAGCTGACCGGCTAGTGCCGCGTCCACCAGCGGAGTGCGGGTCGTGAATTGGTCACGCAGTGGGCCTGGTTGAGCCGTCGGATCGATGCGCGGACGATCCGATCGACCTCGCCCCAGTCGGTGTAGTTCGTCCGAGTGAACGCCCACCGACGGATCGTGCGGAAGTGGGTCTCGATCGGGTTGAGGTGGCTCGCGTTAGTGGGGGTCGGGACGAAGGTAATCCTCAGTCGGCGAGCCTCTGCCACCGCCGCCGGGGTGGTGTGCGTGGAGAGGTTGTCCTGGATGAGATAGATCCGACCCCCCGAGGGGTACTTCGAACGGACCCAGCGGAGGAACCGCACCCAGTCGGCCCCGGTCTTCCTCCGAGAGAGATACCCTCGGAGGCGTCTGTGGTAGTAGTCGTAGGCTCCCATGAGGTAGCGAACGCCGCCGAGTCGCTTGTACGTGGCCGGCACTCGGTCGGGGTGCCCCGACCGAGCCCACGTGTGGCCACCGTAGGGCTGCAGCGAGATCGGCCCCATCTCGTCCACGGACACGACGATGGGCGGGTTGTGTTGGCGATTGGTGAGCTCCTCCAACCGACGGAGTTTCTCGGCGAACTTGGGGTCCTTGGAGCTCTTCCAGGTCTTCACGGACTGGAAGGTCACCGACTCCTCGATGAGGATCTGGCGGAGTCTCTCCCGACTGATCGACTCGAGGACTCCCTCCTCGACCAGACTCTCTCGGAGGAGGTCGAGCGACCAACTGGTGGGACCCTGCCACCCGTGGTCCTTCGGTCGAGAGAGGGCGAACTGCACGATCACCCGACGGAGCTCGGGAGTGAACTTGGGCTCGGGCCCGGGACTCTTCTTGGGGTAGAGAGCGTCGCGGCCGATCCGATTGTAGTCCGTGATGACCCGACGGACCCAGGCCTCGCTCCAGAAGATCATCGAGGCGATCTTGGGCGGAGAGAATCCCTGGAAGGAGTGGAGGACGACCATGGCGCGCTTGGCGACGGTGGCGTCATTGGAGCGTTTGACCAGTCGGCTGAGGGCCTGGCCTTCCTCGTCCGAGAGCGGGCGAACGCGCAACATCGGGAGAGGGGCAGCGCCTCCCCCGGGAAAGTACTTGCGCTAGACCGCCGAAACCTCGAACTCCTCAACTAGACGCGGCACTAGCCGCCTCAAGCCTCGGTATGCCCGTGCAGGAATCGGGGGGCCGTCATCCCAACGTGACTACCGGCGGAAGGAACCTCCCGACCGGGTTCGAACCGGAGGCTTTAGGCAGCGAGAGCTCGCCGGCAGGAGGGCGGTCTGGCTGATGCTGGGCGATCTACGGCGGGAGGACGGACCGCAGTACTTCGAGCTGATGGCGCGGGGCTTTCCCGAGGAGTCGGCAGTGCTCGGAAGCCGCCCGGAGGAACTGCAGAAGATCCTCCGGCGCCTCTTCCGGTGGGACACGCGGCTTGTTCTCAGGCTGCTGCGGCTCTTTGGCATTCCCCTCGTCAGGGTCCTCGCCGTGAAGGAAGGGGATCGGCTCGCCGCAACGACCCTCATCACCTTCGAGTCGAAGAGCGCCTACATCAGTAACGTAGTCGCGGATGCGCCGTGTCGCCGCAAGGGATACGCCCGCCTCATGCTCGGAGAGGCCCGGCGGACGGCCCAGCGGTTTCGGCGGAGGTTCGTCGTGCTGGACGTCCTCGAGACCAA
>DATJVA010000173.1:0-2052 GCA_035502015.1 Thermoplasmata archaeon
CGCCTCGACCGCTTCGCCCAGTTGACGAAGGCGAAGGAGGCCGTCCTTCCTCCGCTGACGAGCGGAGAGGTCGCGGAGTACCTTCGGTCGACCGACCCGTCGCGTTCGTTCTCCCCCGAAGAGGTGGCACGACGCTTCACGGAGAGCGGCGGCGTTCCGCTGCTGCTCGAGCAGCTCGACCAGCGCTCGATGGCGACCGGGGTCGCGGCGGGCCCCTCGATGGAGAAGCTCCCGCCCCTCGACCCGGAGGCCGAGCGGGCGATGGACGCCGCCGCCGTGCTCGGTCCGGAGATCAGCTTCGATACGCTGCTGCGCGTGGCGGGCGAACAGGACGAGGAGCGGTTCGCGGAGGTCATCGACCAGCTGGTCGGGCAGGGACTCCTCGTCGAGCGGTCGGGAGAGGTCCTCGCCTTTCCCGCGGACCGGTTGCGCGAGCGGGTCTACACCGGCCTTCCGCCGCACCTCCGCGAGGTGCTTCATTGGAGCGCCGGGGAGACCCTGGAGGCGACGGGCCGGGGCGGTGTCGCCAACGTCTACGCTCTCGCCCGTCACTTCTACCTGGGGCGGGCGTTCGCGAAGTCGGTGAGGTACAACCGGCTCGCCGCGGAGATCGCCGACCGGGCGCTGGCCCCCGAGGTCGCCCGCGAGCACCTTCTCCGCGCGGTGGAGAGCCAACGGGACGTGAAGCCGACGGACGTCGAGGTGGAGTCGGACCTCGTCCTGGAACTCGCGCGCGTGACCGAGGAGCTCGGACGCCTCCCCGAAGCCGAGACGACCCTGCGCGAGTTCCTCGACCGCGAGAAGGACGACCCCCTCCTCTCGTCGCGGCGCCGCGGCAGCCTCGAGATCTTCCTCTCCCGGGTCCTGACCGACCGCGGGAACATCCCGTCCGCCGCCGAGCTCGCCCAGAAGGTCCTCGACGCGCCGGCGCTCGAAACGCAGTTGCTCCTGCGCGTCGGCGCCCACCACCAGCTCGGGATGGCGTGCTACTACCAGGGCGAGTACCCGAACGCCCTCCTCCACCACACCGAGGAACTGCGGCTCGCCCGGGAGCTCGGCAACCCCCTCGTCACCTTGCGCGCCCAGATCTGGAGATTGGCGGCGCTCTCGATGATGGGCCCGACCGACGAGGCGGTCGCGGAGGCGCGCGAGATCACGGTCGCCCGCGACCGTCTCGGCTCCACGCGGGAGTCCGCCCAAGCCCACCTTTTCCTCGGCGACCTACTGGCCGACGCCCGCTGCACCTTGGCCCAGCGGAAGGAAGCGCTCGACGAGTATGCGCGGGCCATCGAGTTCGCCGAGAAGGCGCATGACCCCCGTCGGGTCGGTTGGGCGAGCTACAAGACCGGCGAGCTTCTCTGCGAAGCGGGGCGATTCGCGGAGGCGAACGAAGCGCTCCAGTCCGCCATCGACATCTTCCGCGAGATCGGCGACTCGGTCGGGCTGAGCATGGCGACGAAGGTCCGTGGGCAGATCGCCTTGGCCGAGGGGGCGTACGACCGCGCCGAGGAGCACCTGCTGGAAGCGTACCGGCTCCTGAAGGGATTGCATCATACGCTCGAGGAGGTCGACGTGGTGCTGCGGCTCGGCCAGCTCGACCACGCCCGGGGCGACCGTGCCAACGCGGGTCGACATGTCACCGAGCTCGAGCGGCTCCGACTCACGGTCGTCCGGCCGGACCTCACGGAGGAGCTTCTCCGTCTCAAAGAGGCGATCGCCACACCGGGAGGGGGCGGTGCCGTCCCGTAGAACCCCGTCGACCGGCTTCGATGCGCTCGCCCGCCGGGCCCTTGCGGAGGACCGAGCGTCGCGGGACCGCACGACCCGGTTTGTCCTCGACCGCCCCGCGGTCGCCGAGGGCCGGGTCGTGGCACAGGGGTCCGGGGTCCTCTCCGGGGTCGGGGCCGCCCGAGCGGTCGCTCGGGCCCAGGGGCTCGTCGTCACGAGCGCGCTGCGGGACGGGAGCCGGGTCCGGCCCGGTACCGTGGTCCTTCGGCTGCGTGGGGACGTGCGTCGGATCCTCTCGGCCGAGCGGACCCTCCTCAACTTCCT
>DATJVA010000174.1:0-11523 GCA_035502015.1 Thermoplasmata archaeon
GCGAGCTTGGACTCGTCACCGCCGTGGTGACTCCGCCCGGGCACGAGGACGACCCGACGTACACCCGTCTCCGAGATGAGGGTTCGGCGGATGTGTACGCGAACTCGTTCTCGAGCGCCGTCCTCCGGATCATGGCGTTGGACTGACGAGCCCTCGGCCACGCTCCTGCTCGAAGGCGTTAAACCCATCGCCTGTTGCCGCCCGCGGGAGTCATTCATTTGCTCGAGGGTCTATTTGCCGTCGCGGGAGTCGTCGCGACGGTCCTTCTCGCGGTCGGCGCGGTCGTGGGAAGGGCGCTGACGCCCTATGCCGGAGTGGTCGCGGCCGCGTTCGGGATCGTGATCGTGCTCTTCGTCGGCTTTCCGTACCTCGCGCTGCTCGTGCTCTTCGTGGCCGCGAGCGCCCTCGCGACCCGGTACCGATTCGAGCAGAAGAAGCGCGAAAAGGTGCAGGAGGGCCGCGCGGGCGAGCGGGGGGTCTCGAACGTGATGGCCCACATTCTCATCCCCACGGCGATCGCCGTGGCCGGAGGAGCGTTCCCTGGGGTTCTTGCGTCCGACGCCACCCCCCTCCTCTTCGCAAGCGCGCTCGCCTTCGGCGCGTCGGACACCTTCGCGAGCGAGTTCGGAGTGCTCTCCGGGCATGCGAAAAGCATCCTCTCGGGCCGGCCCGTACCGCCCGGTACCAACGGCGGCGTCTCCGCTCGGGGCCACCTGTTCGCGTTCGTGGGAGCGGTCACGACCGCCGTCGTCGGCCTTCTCCTATTCTGGGCGTTTCGAACCCCGATCCCGAACCCGTTCCTGTTCGTGGGGACCGTCACGGTCGTCGGTTTCACGGCCTGCCAGGTCGATTCGATCCTCGGCGAACTGTTCGAGAACGACGGTCACCTCTCGAAAGGTTCCACGAACTTCCTCGGCATGCTGAGCGCTGTGGCTCTCGCCGCGGCCGTGCTGGCCGGCACGATGGTGGTCGCTTGACCGGTACCGCGTGGCGGCGGAGGGGAAGCGTCGTCCTGCTCTCGGGCGGCATGGACTCCGCTACCTGTCTTGCGCTCGCTTCCCGCCGCGGGGGCGAGGTCCACGCCCTGACAGTCCTCTACGGTCAGCGTCACTCCCGGGAGGTGCGTTCGGCCCGCGCTCTCGCGAAGCACTACCGCATCACGGAACACGTCGTGGTGCGCCTTCCGCTCGGTCCGCTCCTCGCCTCGTCCCTTACGGACCCCCGACGGCCCATCCCGCAGAGAGGCTCCTCCAGCCGCCGGATTCCCTCGACGTATGTCCCCGCGCGGAACACGATCCTTCTCTCCATCGCTCTCGGTTACGCCGAGAGTCACCGTCTCGGGTCGATCTTCCTCGGCGCGAACGCGATCGACTACTCCGGGTACCCGGATTGCCGCCCTGAGTACTTCCGAGCGTTCGAACGGCTGGCCCGGCTCGCGACCAGGGCGGGTGTAGAGCGGCGCCAGAAGGTCCGAATCGTGACTCCGCTTCTCCGCCTGTCGAAGGCCGAGATCGTGCGCCTGGGCGAGCGACTCGGGGTCCCGTGGGCGCTCACGTGGAGCTGCTACGCGGGCGGCGCCACGCCATGCGGCAAGTGCGACGCGTGCCGCCTCCGTCAGAAGGGGTTCGCGGAGGCACGTCTCCCCGACCCGGTTCGGTCGGTCTAGGCGCTCGGTGCGGTAGCGGCGGCGACCGGCGGCACCACCGAGGTGCAGAACGAGCAGCGCTTCGCCGCGATGGGAATGTTGGAGAGGCATTCGGGGCACGCCCGTGTGGTCGGCGGGGCTTGCGCGGCCTTGGCGGCCTTGCGGTCCTCGTGCCGCTGGTACGGTAGTGCGATCAAGAAGAACACTACGAGGGCGATGGTGATGAACGAAATCATCGTGTTCAGGAAAAGGCCCTGTTGGAAAACGCTGCCGTTAACGCCGGTATGCCACGAGGAAAAGTCGAACTGCCCCGCGACGCCGATCAGCGGAGTAATGATGTCCGCGACCAGCGCGGTCACGAGCGCGGAAAAGGCGGCGCCCATGACGAAGGCGATTGCCAGTTGAACGAGGTTTCCTCGCCGAATGAAGTTCCCGAAGTCCTCTCGTATGCTTGCCATCACTGGTTCCCCTGTGGGCGGAGCGGCACCCTCCGATAAGTCGGTTTCGACGGAGGCTCTTACATGGCCTCTAGAGGTTCGATCCCGAGAAGGTCGAGAGCGTTACCTAGGGTCTGCCGGACGCTCGCCACGAGCGCGATCCGGCTCGCTCGTTCCTCGTTCGAGCGGAGAACCGGGACGGCGTGATAGAACCGATTGAACTGGTCCGCGAGCTCGTGGGCGAAGCCGGCGACCGAGTGGACGTGGCCCGTTCGGGCCGCGTAAGCCACGGTTCGAGGGAAGCGGGAGATGATCCGGACGAGCGCGAGTTCCTCCGGGTCGGAGAGCCGGTTCGCCTCGAACGGGTACGGCGGCTGGGTCGCCTCCCCCTTTCGGAGCACGCTCGAGGCGCGCGCGTAGGAGTACTGGAGGAACGGTCCGCTCCTTCCTTCGAACGAGAGCGCGTCCTCCCATCGGAAGACGACCGGCTTGTCCGGGGCCGCTCGCAGGATGTGGAACCGAACCGCACCGGTAGCGACCGCTTCGGCGATCCGGTCCACGTCCGTGACCGAGAGGTCCTCTCGGCGCGCAAGGACCTCCGCCCGCGCCCGTTCCACCGCTTCGGCGAGCAGCTCGTCCAGCCACACGGCGGAGCCGCCCCGCGTCGACATCCGTCCCCCCTCAGGCACGGTGATGTCCTGGTAGATCACGTAGGTCGGCCGGCGGCTCTCTCCGATCTCCGCGAGCATCGCGTCCAGGCTCCGCGCGTGGAGCTGGTGGTCCTGGCCGAGAACGTCGATGACCCGGGCGAACCGGGCGAACTTCGTGAGATGGTAGGCGATGTCGCGGGTGATGTAGAGGCTGGTCCCGTTCGCGCGCTGAAAGATGAGCAGTGTGGACTCCTTCGGGAGCCCGTGGGAGCTTGCGTCGATCGCCCACGCTCCGTTGTCTTGCCGGACGGCCCTCGGAGAGTTTCGGAGGCGTTCGACCACCCGGCCGACCGATCCGTCCTTGACGAAATCCGACTCCCAGACGAGCTCGTCAAAGTGGATCCGCAACCGCGCGAGCGACTGGAGCATCCCGTCCAGGATCGCGTGGGCGAGCTCTCGGTGCTGGGGGGGAGGAGCGCCGGATTCCAGGTCCTGGACGATCTGGGCGACCTCGGCCCGGGCGTCGTCGTGTTCCTTCAGGTAGGAGCTGACGGCGGGATACGGCCGGCCGCGATGTAGGTCGGGCTTCTCTCCACTCCGCTCCTGCCCTTCCACGGCGGCGCGGATCGGCTCCGGCCACTGAGCGCGCGGCTTCGACCAGATCCACGTGATCATCGCCGCCTGTCGCCCCATGTCGTCGACGTAGTACTGAGTGGTGACCGGAGAGCCCGAGGCCCGAAGCACACGCGCAAGAGTATCCCCGATGATCCCGTTGCGAACCCTACCAATGTGGAACGGTCCCGTGGGGTTGGCGCTCGTGTGCTCGACGACGACCGGCGGGCCGGCCGGCTCGGAGTGGCCGAATCGGTTGCCCCGAGAGAGCACGAGGTCGAGGGTCCGCTGCGCGAGCGAGGTCGGGTCCACTCGGAAGTTGAGGTAGGCGCCCTTTGCCGAGACCCCTTGGATCAACGGGAACGTTGGGAACGCCGCGGCGAGCGCGGTCGCAAGCTCCGGCGGAGGGCGGTCCGCGGACTGGGCCGCACGATGGCATGGGAAAGCGACCTCCCCTTCGGGTCCGCCCTCCTGGTTCAGCTGCGCGAGGATCGTGTCGGCGGAGAGCGGAACGCCACAACTCTCGGTCGCGTGGACCATTCCATCGACGATGGTCTCGAGGAACGGTCCCCAGGGGTCGACCGAACTGGACGGGAGGGAGCCTGACGACACCATCGACCCACCCGCCGAGAAGCGCTTTAGCGGTCCCCTCGTCTTAACGTTCGCGATGGTAGCGCTGCTCCTGGTACGGTACGGGGAGCTCGCGCTGAAGTCCGCCCCCGTTCGGCGAGAGTTTGAAAGCACGCTCCGGCGCAACCTCCTCGACCAGTTCCTGCGGGCGGGTGTCTCGGCGCGGATCCGCTCGGACCGGGGGCACTTCTACGTCGTGACGGACGACGAAACCGTCGGGACGAAGCTGGTCCGGCGGGTCTTCGGGGTCACCTCGGTAAGCGCCGTGACCGAGGTCGAGAGCGACCCCAGCGTGATCCGGGACCGCTTGCTCGAACTCGCCGGTTCCCGGGTGCGAGCCGGGATGCGGTTCGCGGTGCGCGCTCGGCGGACCGGCCAGCACCCGTTCACGAGCCAGCAGTTGGCCGGGGACCTGGGTGGCGCGGTGCTCGAAAGGTTCTCTGGGCTCGGACTTACGGTCGACCTCGAACGGCCCGAGCTCGAGCTGTTCGTCGAGGTGCGTGGTCCACGCACGTATCTCTCGTTCGACCGAGTCGCCGGACCGGGCGGGCTTCCTCTCGGGGTCGCCGGGAAGCTGGTAGCGGTGGTGGACGGTACGCGCGGTGCGCTCGGGGCGTTCTTCATGATGAAGCGGGGCTGTCGAGTGGGATTGGTGAGCCTTCCCGACGGTGAGTCGTACGTCCGGGAGGCGCTGATGCGTTTCGACCCCGGAGCTCGTGTCGCCCCGGCCCCGTCCGCTGTCGACGCGTGGGGCGCGGCGGTCACCACAATGGCCGACGAGATACACGCCGACGGAGTCGTCCTGCCGATCACCGTCGAGGAGTACCCACGCTTCATGTCGACCTGGGGGGACCGGGTCCTTTTCTCTCCCACCGTGGGGCTCACCGACGAAGAGGTGGAGGCCCGATGGAAGGCGGTCGTGGAGCTGGTCTCATGACCCAACGCCGCCTGGAAGTGGAACCTCCCCCGTTGGCCCCGGCGGGGTCGCCGAGCCCCGACCCGCCGCCCTCGCCTCCTGCCGCCCCGAGCCCGGTACGTCCGGCGGACCGTCCGGTCCCTCCCTCCAACGAGGGGCTTCTCGAGCGACAGCTACGATGGCAGCGGGAGCGCGCGCGATTCGAGGAAGCTCACCCCAACGAGGGCACGCCGAAGTAACCATCGATCCGGTCACGGAACGATCGAAGGTGGATTGGACGGAGGTCGGGGCGTCCATCGCCGGAGAGGTTAGGTTTAAAAGGGGCTCTCGGGTGGCGCCGCCGCGTCTCGGAGGCTACGATGACCCACTTCAAGGTCGTAGGGACTTTCTACGCTCGCCGGAACTACTGGCAACCGTTCTCGAAGGTCCATGACGCCGACTCCGCGGACCTGGCCCGGGAGTGGGCTCTTTCCGAGATCGGGGGCTGCCACCACGTGAAGCGGTCGCACATCCGGATCGAGTCGGTCTCCGAGGTCTCGGTGGCATGAGCGCGAACGCGCCCGAGGCGACCGAGCAGCAGGTCCAAGAGGACCTGATGCGGCTGGACGCGTATCGCAACCAGCTGAACGCGCTCCTTCAGCAACACCAGATCCTTACCGCCTCGCGGCAGGACCACGTCCGAGCCCGCGAGAGCCTGGAAGGGGTCGAGAGCGCGCCCGCGAACGCGGAACTGCTCCTTCCTCTGGGTGGAGAGACGTTCGTCCGAGGTTCGATCGACCGCGCCGCGCCGGTGCTCGTCGGGGTCGGCTCGGGTGTCGTCGTCGAGATGGAACGGCCCAAAGTGGTCGAGCTCGTGGCCGAACGTGTCGTCCGGATCGAGCAGGCGCTCCGGGACCTCGAGGGCCAGATGTCCACGGTCGACGAGCGGATCCAGGCGCTCTCGCAGCGTCTCGATTCCATCGCTCGGGAGTCCGGAAGTCCGGCCGATGTGGGCAGCGATTAAGGCACGCCTTCGGCGTTCCGAAGAGGCGACCACCGAATCCGCCGGGCCGACTCCTCCCTCGGTCCCCATCACTTCCGGAGGGTCGTCCCCCGCGACCCCACCCGTCCCGTCGGCACCGTCCGCTCCCGCGGGAGAGGGACCCGAGATCTTCACCGAAGGGTTCCTCGGCCGACGGCTGAAAGAAGGGACCATCGACGACGTCCTCGATGACCTCGAGATCGTACTGCTCGAGTCGGACGTGGCGGTCCCGGTCATCGAACGCCTGCGTCGCGACCTCCACAAAGAGCTCGCCGGCAAGAAGCTCCGATTCGGCGTGGACGCAGAAGGCGCGATCCGAGCCTGCCTCGAGCGCTCGTGTCGGGCGATCCTGACACGCCCACCGATCGACCTCGCTCGAGCCGCGCGAGACCACACTCCGAAGCCGTACGTCGTCCTGTTCGTCGGTGTGAACGGGAGCGGGAAGACCACTACGATCGCGAAGCTCGCAGGGTGGCTCCGAGCCCAGGGACTATCGAGCGTCATCGCGGCGAGCGACACCTTCCGCGCCGGCGCCATCGAGCAGCTTCTCGTGCACGGGGAACGGCTCGGGGTCCGCGTCGTCCGTCAGCAGGAGGGAAGCGACCCGGCCGCGGTCGCGTACGACGCGGTGGAGCACGCGCGGGCGAGGAAGCTCGACGTCGTGCTCGTCGACACGGCAGGTCGTCAACACACGAACGAGAACCTGATCGAGGAGGCGAAGAAGATCCGACGGGTCGTCGCCCCATCGCTCACGCTGTTCGTGGGAGACGCGCTCAGCGGCAACGACGTCCTCGAGCAGGCGAAACTGTTCGATGCGGCGGTCGGCGTAGACGGTCTTGTGCTGAACAAGCTGGACGCCGACGCGAAGGGGGGAGCCGCCCTGAGCGCCACCTTCGTCACGAAGAAGCCGATCCTGTTCGTCGGCGTGGGCCAGCGGTACGAGGACATCGTCCCATTCGACCCCGACTGGATGCTCCGTCGCCTCTTCGGCGAGGGCACCGCGGCATGACCTACCAGCTCGACGTCGTCCTCGTCCGACCGAAAGAGGACGGGAACGTCGGGGCGGTCGCCCGATTGGCCCGGAACTTCGGCGCCGAGCGGCTCATCCTGGTGGCTTCTCGTGCGAAGGTCGGCACCGTGGCCCGTCGACGCGCGATGGGCGGTCTTCCACTCCTGCGGACCGCGCTACGCTTTCCCACCTTCGACCAAGGGATCTCCGACGCCGACTTCGTCGTCGGCACGACGGACCTCTCCACCGGACGCTCGCACGCGTACCTCCGACGGTCGGTCAGTCCGGAGCGGCTCGGAGAGATGCTGAGGACCCTCGACGGCCGCGTCGCGCTCGTCTTCGGTCCCGAGGACAATGGACTCTCCCGGGAGGAGCTCCACCGGTGCGACCTCCTCGTCCATATTCCCGCTCGCCGAGAGTTCCCAACGCTCAACCTCTCCCACGCGGCAGCGATCGTTCTGTACGCGGTCCATCGGGCGCGCGGACCCGACGATCCCGAAACGACGCCGGAACCTGAACGGGTCGCGCTCAAAGGCCCCGAGAAGGAGCTGTTCCTGGACCGGCTGGGGGAACTTCTGACCCGGACCGGATACCCCGCGCACAAACGACGGGGTTTAATCCTCCTGTTCCGTCGCGTTTTCGGTCGTGCGACTCCGTCGGAGGCGGAGTTGCGGATGATGCTCGGGCTCTTCAAGAGCTACGAGCGCGCGTTGGACCGCAAGGAACATGGGCGAAAGTAACGGCGATTGGTTGCGAGTTCGCGGGATCGGTCGCGAACGGTTCGCGACGTACCTCGTGGACTATCTCGGGACCCTTGGCTACTCGGTGGACCGGACGGACATTGCGGAGACGAGCGAGAGCCGGGTCAAGGGTCGACTCGACCGAATGAACCCCGCCGTTCCTCCGGCGGCGTCGGCGCTCGAGTTCCGGTTCTATCCCACGAGCGGGGGAGCGGCCGTCGTCTGGGAGGCTCCGACGGACGTTCCCGCCGACCAGCGCGCGCGCATGGACCGCCTTGTCCGTGAGATCTCGAGCCACCTCGAGCGGGCGATCGCGACGGAAAGTCACGCCACAGCGAAAGTCGTGCGGCCCCCAGAATCCCGGTTTCCGTGGGGCGACGGGGCCAAGAACGGCGACGCGTGAGGGCGACCGAGCCGGCAGCTTTATAATTGGGACCTGGGTCCCCCGCGCCGCGTTCCATGCCGACCTCCGCCTACCGGTACATGGCCCAATCGTTCCAGCAGACCCTCGGAGAAGAGGGGGCTGCGCTCCGGCATGAGCGGTTGCTCCACTGGCGACGGGAGAACACGGTCACCCGCATCGAACACCCGACCCGCCTCGACCGGGCCCGTGCGGTCGGGTTCCGAGCGAAGGGCGGTTACGTCGTCGTCCGGGTCCGTGTCCGTCGCGGGGGTCAACGCAAGCGAGCAATCATCGCGGGCCGCCGCCCGAAGCACAAGGGGATCCTTCGGATGACGCTCTCGAAGAGTTTGCGACGGATCGCCGAGGAGCGGGCCCAGAAGCATTACCCGAACCTCGAGGTCCTCAACTCGTACTGGGTCGGGGAGGACGGGAAACAGAAGTTCTTCGAGGTGATCCTGGTCGACCCCTCGCATCCCGAGGTCCTCGCGGACCCGAAGATCGCATGGATCTCCGCCCCGCCGCATAAGGGCCGCGTCTATCGGGGGCTCACGAGCGCCGGAACCGAAGGTCGTGGCCTCCACCGGAAGGGAAAAGGTGCGGAGCGGTTCCGTCCGTCGCGGGCCCGCAACCGCCGCGCCACGCGGCGCACCCAGACGAAGGCGATCCCGTAATCACGGATCCGCTTCGGCCTCGGCGGCCTCGGTCATCTGGCCGAGCGAGCGGTGGGCCTTCTCGGCCGTCCGGGCCGCCCATCCGTAGAGTCCTTCGACGTGGACGAGCTCTCCACGCAGCGCCCGGGCGAGCCGGCGACGGTGCTCGAGGTCGGGGCCGGCCCGACCCTCTCCGAGGAACTCCCGGAGCCGCTGCGCCAGGTGGCCACCTTCGGCATCCCAGTCGGTGAGAATGATCACCCGCTTCGCGGTGGCGCTGAGGTCTTGGGCGATCTCGGAGAGGGTCCGGCCCCGGTGGACCAGGACCACCGGTCCCTCGAGCCCAAGCCGGCGCAGAGCGCGCCGGTCGCGTTCTCCCTCGACCACGACGACGGTCCCGGGCGCCCGACTGTCGCCTTGCAGACGGGTCCACAGCTCCCAGAAGTCGTCAAAGACGGCCGCCGGGTCGCGAGAGGAGGCGACCGGGCCCCGTCCGTTCCTCGCCGAGCGCCCCACGAGCGGAGTCCTCTGTGCCACCGCACATCTCGTATAGTACTTCGGGTCTCCGCCGTTTCCCCGAGGGTCGATGCCCGACCATTTCACGCAGCTCCTCGAATGGCGTCGGAACGAGCTCGCCGTACGGGGCCTCGCCAAGATCCCCTCGGAATTCTACACGTCGACGTCGGCGTATCTCACGGACCTACGGCGATCCTACGAGAGCGAGCTGCGCGAGAACCCCTCGGCTCGCAAGGGCGAGATCTCGCGGCAGACCTACCAACGCGCGATCCAGGTCGCACGGGACATCGTCGAAGGACGAACCCAGAAGGTCCTCAACGCGGCGTTCCAGGCGAGCATCGGCGGCAGCCGCGACCTCGTGAACTGCGTAGCGGAGGAGC
The DNA here is from genome assembly GCA_035502015.1 of Thermoplasmata archaeon. GTDB lineage: Archaea > Thermoplasmatota > Thermoplasmata > Lutacidiplasmatales > UBA184 > Lutacidiplasma. The sequence goes on from DATJVA010000174.1 coordinate 9,610, forward strand.
GGTCGATGTTCGACGAGGTGCTCCGGACCCTGCTCGAGTTCCGCCGATCGTCGGCCAGTTACATCGAGCCGGTCCCGGCTCCCACCGTACCGGCCACGGCCCGTGCGGCGGAAGCGCCCGCGACCCCTCCGGCGACCGTCACGACCCCCAAGGCCCCTGCAGTAGCGCCGATAGCGAGGGCGCGGGCGGCGCTCGTCTACGTGCGGGTCCTAAAGGACTCGCGGCCGGTCGAGGTCGGGTCGGAGACCGTCGACCTCCGAGCGGACGATGTCCTCTCGCTCCCGGCGGACACGGCCCGGCTGCTGGTCGAAGCGAAGGTGGTCGAGCCGCTCGACAGCTCGCCGACCCGTCCGGTCACGTAGCCGGCCCGGCCGAGAGCCCGCTCGACCCCGGCGGCGCCAGCTCGAGCACCTGGAAACGGTCGAACCCGAAGAGAAGGTTCTTCGCCGACAACTGAAGTCGGACCTGCGCCTCGACCGTCGGAGCGCCACGGACCGCTTCCTCGAGCAGTCCCGGAAGCCCCCAATCGGCGAGCGCCATCGCCTGGCTCCGGAACGACACCTCTCGCAGACCGGAGGCACGGGCGGCGGCGCGGACGCGGGTGAAGTTGACGAAGACCGACAGGTCCGACCGACCCGGCGCCGCCATCGGGTCCGAGACGGACCGGTGCCGCGCGACGGCGGCGAGCGTACCGCTCGGGTGGGCCACCACGAGCTCGGACTGCTCCATGCCGTAGTCTATCACCACGAAGAGACCCGCGACGAGATGGTCCGCGACGTCGCGCACGATCGCCTCGGCCATCGGCGAAACCTCGAGCACGGTGCCGGGTTCGAGCTCCGCCGGAAGTTCGGGAGGCGGAACGGAGCGCTCGAGCGGGCCGATCGCCCGGACGACCCGGTGATCTTCGAGGCGGACGCCAAGCTCGCTCCATCCGTCGTCCGTCCTAAGGAGCCGCCGAACCGGCTGGGCGTCCAGCACCTCGTTCGCCAGCACGACTCCGCAGAACGGCCCGTCCGCCCCGAGGTCGCCGGCGGCGCGGACGGGCACACCGAACCGCTCACCGGCGGCAACGACCCGCTCGAACGCCCGCAGCGCGAGCGGGGGAGACCGCTCGATGAGGACGTACTCGAACCGCTGGCGAAGCCGGTCGTCCGCCGCGAGCGCCGTGACGACCTCCTCGGCGAGGACTCCATCGCCCGGCCCGAGCTCCATCACCCGGAACGGCGCGGAAAAGGAAACCCGCGACGCGACCACCTTCAGTCGCTCGGCGATGGTGCGGCCGAACAACGGGCTCGCGTGGGCGGCGGTGTAGAAGTCCCCCTCGCTACCGAACGGCGAACCCGGTCGGGTGTAGAACCCAACACCCTCACCGTAGAGCGCGACCTCCATGAAACGGTCGAACGGGACGAACCCGTCCGGGTTCGCCGATGAACGCAGGAGCCATTCGAGCCGGTCGCGCTCCGGGTCGTCCGCCAACGTTCCCTGGCGGGAGGGTTCGCTCATCGGCGAAGGATCAGCCGATGTATCCGAGGTCTTCCCGCGGGGTCGGGCCGGGCGTCGGGGTCACTTCGGACGACCGGGCTTCGGCCTCGTGGATCTTCTGGGCGATCCGGTCCACCTCGTGGGCCTTCGTCTCGAGGGCGGTGAAATCGATGTCGACGTGGAGCACCTTCGCGAGCACCTTCAGGACCGCCTCGGCGCTCCGGGGGTCGACGAAGTATCCGCTCGTCTCCCCCATGAGGCAGACCCCCTGCATTCCCAGAAGGCGACCCAAGCCGAGGAACAGCCCGCTCGCACCGATGAGCCCGCCCCCGGGGTCGTTGCGAGAGAAGACGACACCGAACTTCTTCATCGCCTCGACCTGTTCAGGGTTCGTCGCCGCGCCGAGGACCCGCGGGGACTCGATCACCCGTC
>DATJVA010000175.1:0-7783 GCA_035502015.1 Thermoplasmata archaeon
CGGTGTCCCCGACCTACTCGAACGACATGGTCATCGGATTGCTCAGTTGCTTCGGCACGTACACCGTGAGCGCCGGAACAGGCTATACGCTCATAGCCCAGACGTACCCCCCGTCCGGGCCGCAGTACGGGCCGCCGACGACGGCGGCCGAGTACAAGCTCGACCCGAGCACGGGAGCAATCACCGTTTCCTATGGCACCGGCCCCTGCGGCTCAAGCCAATGGACGCTCATCGGGGATGCGATACGGCCGTTCACGGGCTCCCCAGCGGTAGATCAATCTGCCAGTGCGGCGGTGAACTACACGAGCGGCGGCGTGACGGTCCCCATCTCGCTCTCGACGAACCAACTTTGGGAATTGCTTACGGTATTCGTCACGTTCAATGCCACTTCCGTGACATCCTTCCGATGCTTCGATCACTACGGTCTGAACTGGTTGCAGCGTTCGTTTCAATCGGCCACCTCCAGTTATCTCGGAGTCTACATCGGGTATGCAATCGCCCCCACCATTGCCCCCTACGATCCCGTTACGTGCATACCGAATTCCGGCCCGACTGGTATCGCCATGGTCGTCTACGGCGTTTCGAACGCGGACATGAGCGCGCCGTTTGACCCTGGTTCCTTCCCCTCGAGTGCCACGGGGACGTGGTCGAGCGCTGCGAGCGTTTCCGTCACGACCACCTATGCAAACGACCTGGTCATCGGGTACCTCGGCTGCGTTGGGCCCAACATTATCGTGAACCCCTACACGAACTACGCGTTCATCAATCAAGTCGGTGGAGCGCAGACGGCGGCCGGAGAGGCCCGACTTGTCACCACCGCAGGCGTGGTCACCGTCGCCTACCCGCAGAGCAGTTTGAACACCCCGGGTCCTTGCGGGTATGCCGACTGGACCCTCGTCGCAGACGCCGACGTGTAGTCGGATCCACAGAGGTCACGAATCGCGTGGAGGTGCGTCTCACTCGGGAAGACCTGTCTCCCCTGCTCCCGTTTTCCAGACCCACGGCGGAGCCCGGAGGTTCAAGACCGTCGAGCCCGAGGGTTGGAGAACCCTGATTGCAAGGGGGCGGGCCGCGATGCCGCCCGCAGCGCCGTACTGTCCTACAGGCGCGCCGGTCATCGTGAACGTGAACACTGCCCCGCCGTCGGCGCCCCCGCTCCCTCCACCCCCTCTACCCCCTCTACCCCCTCCCCAGATCATTATACGATGCCGCGACTGTGGCCGGCTCGACCCGCCCACAACCACCCGTTGCGCCCAGTGCGGCTCGACGTTCTGACAGCGCCGGAATCGGGGGAACCGCGGGACCATTGGCGATTCCGCTCGCGGCACTCACTTCCTCGTTCCCTCTACCGTCCCTCGGATCACTTGGCCACCGTGCCTACCGCCTCCCTTGGCGGGCATCAGGCGTAGCCCCTGGAGGCCCCTTCGAAGCGCTATGGCGCCAACGTACCGCACCGCCTGCCAACCCTCCCTTCGGGCCCCCTCGAAGTTCTCGGGCCGGTCGTCGACGAGCAGGATCGCGCCGGCGGGAACGCCGAGCCGGGCCCGGACCCTCCGATAGACCGAGGGGTTGGGCTTAACCGCCCGAAGCTCGAAGGAGTAGAACCGCCGGTCGAGGCCGGCGAACCAGCCCCGACGCTCGAAGAGCCGCACGTGGGAGGCGTCGACGTTCGAGAAGAGACCGACCTCGAGGCCCCGACGCGTTAGGGAGCGGGCGATCGCGAGGGCGGCCCGGTTCTCCCGACCGAGGCGGAGGAGGTCTTCTTCCCAGAGCTCCTTCCAGCGCCTCGGGAGCGGGCGACCGCACGCCGTCGAGATCCTCGTCCAGAACCCCTTGACGCCGAGGCGGCCCGACTGGAGGAGGGAGCGGTTCGCGAGGATCGCCGCGCCCGCCTTCCGAGGGAAGGTGCCGATCTGGCGCGCGACCCTCTCAAAGATCCACTCGTCGCGCCAGCGTAGGAGGACGCCGCCGATGTCGAAGAGGATGACCCTCGTCGGCGGCGGGGGCCGTGTCGATCTCCTGTCGCTCATTTCGCGACCGCTGCCTCCAGCTCCTTTCCGTGCTGACACCCGTCGCACGCGGCGACCCAGCCGACGGAGGGAAGGAGGAAATCGAGCCGGCGTGGCACGACGTCGACGAGGTGGTCCGCGGCGTCCGGAGGGACGGCCCGGGCGAGTCGGAGGGTCGCGAGGAGGACCGCAAGGCCGAGTACGACGACGGCGCCGACTCGAAGGGTTCGAATCCGTCGGCAGCCAGATGGGCGCGACCTGGGGGCTCACGCGACAGGTCCGGCCTTGAATCTCGCGACGATTTTCGGCGCCATCGTACGCCGGCCGACGGTAATCTTCGGCCCGCGCGAAGCGGCCGAGCGCCTTGCCCCTCTCCCCTGGGTCAACTTGGATTGACGGGAGGCGTCCAAGATAAGGCCGCTATTTTGGACGCGCGTTTATGCGGCGAGACGGATTCATGGCTTCAGTGGCACCTGCGCCATCGGACCTGACTTGAGGAATCTCCCCGCTCCACGGGCTGACGATGTCCAAGGGGTGCTGAGCATGTTCCGAGTCCACTCCACAGATGTGTGCTACGCACGCTCACTGGGTGATTCGTATGGGGGAAGAGCAGATTTGCAGCGGTGAAGACCGAGCCGAGCGATCCGCATTGACTGGCAGTAGGGCTTCCAGTCCCTCACATGGACCCCCCAAACGTCATTCCCAAGCCTGCTCGAATCTGCGACGTATGACCGCCTCACCTCCTCCCATTTGCCTGCGAAAAGTCTCGGGACACCATGCGCTGATCGTCATGCTAGTCATTCTCCTTGCGGCAAGCTCGATCATTGGAATCGCCGGGGCCCTGCCCTCCGCGGCACCGGGACCCATTGATGGGGGCCAGGCCCATCGTTCGGGTTCAATGACTGCCTCGCCACAGGGACCGGCGACCCTAAGTCTCGTGCCAAGCAAATCCGAAATCTCAGGATTCTCAGCTGCCGGTCCAACCGGAGGCTATGCCGACGCACCCGTCATGGAAGGGGCGAACCCCGTTGAATCGAGGACTCAGTCGATCGATACTCAACTGGCATCTCGGATTCCGGACGGCGTTCCCCCCGGGACGACACTCCAACCCTCTAACGTGTCAGGCGGCGGTGGAATTGCGTCTATTCCCGGTCGGACCCAGCAAGAACCGGCCCCGATGGGTGTGACGGATTTCGGGGATAACATACTGACAGGCAAGTACAGCTACTCGACCTCTCGCTTCACTGGCAGTGTCAATATTACGAACCTTACCGCTAACGGCCCGTACGGCAACGTATCCAGCTTCCAGCTTAACGTCGAACTGCTCATCAATGGACAGATTGAAGATCCCCTGGGTCGCATGGTGACTTACCCGTACGCCTACTGGATCCAGGACGTGGTGTCGGTCAGCCCTATCCGCGGAGGGGCAAACCTCACCTTCGTCAACAACATATGGAATCATACAAAGTTCGTCTATTACTACGACGAGAATGCCAAGGCCTGGTTCAACGGATCCTACCTCGACAACAGGTCGGTGAGCGGAAGAGGTAGTATCCAGAAGGCGACCAGCTGGTCGGGAGTGGAAGGGGGGTATTACTACGAGGAGGCTGCCCCCCAGAATCCGGGGTGTGGCTTGACCGTGCGCAACATCTACTTCCCCAATCGAATTGACCTCTCCGTCCAGACGGGGACCACGGCCAATGGCACAGTGTACGTCCTGTTCTTTTATAAGGACGGACCGAACAATCAAGTCTGGTGCCAGTATGATAATGTGAGTTTCCCGTTTGCCACTGTTAATCGACCGTCCTGGAACACGAATGGTTTCGAAGTTGACGGATCGCAAGGGACGCCGGACGGCATCCACCTATACGATGCGGAGATGGTGTGGGGTGGCGCGGGCGGAGGTCAGAACGTGAGCGCCACGAACGCCAATCTCTGCTTCGCGCTCAACTACTCCAGCCCGTCGGGTTCGATCGCAGTCCCCAGCGCCTGGGATTACGGTAGCAACACCGCCGAAGGAGTGAGCAACGTGACTGTGACGTCACCCGGTCCCTACGCCAACACCTCAAGAACTTACTGGGTGCACATGACGACGGGCGGGGGTCAGTCTCAATTGCACTTCCTATACACCTCGACGCTTGGCACGAACCTGACGCTGTCCCAAACGAGCGGAGTGGTCGGTGGAAACCACACCGCGTCGGGCACGGGGTACTCGAGTAACAAGGGCGTCTCATTCTGGATCTGGTACGCCGGGATCGGGTTCAAGTACGCCACCCCGATGACACATGGGACCTGCCCGACCAATGGACTGGGAACGTTCAGCGGCTGTTGGTTCTCCGTTCCCCCGGATAACGAGAGCAGCTACTGGATCATCGCCTCGGATGGGATGCACACGGGGGTAGCATTGTTCTCGGTGACCCCGAGCCTCGTCCTTTCTGAGACAAGTGGGAAGGCAAGAGCCGGGTTGGCCGTCTTCGGCACCGGATTGCCGGTCGGCGTGACGCTTTACCTCTCGTTCTGCCAGTATCTCTACTTCTCGTGCACGGCCAGCTGGACCCATTTGAATGAGACCTGGATGAGCAACGTGAACGGCTCGTATACGTGGCGCAATCAAATCCCAGTGAATGCCACCATCGGGACATCCTATCTCGTTGTCAACGATTCCACCGCCGGGCAGGTAGCGTACGCGCCCTACACCGTTCCAGGTCCGGCCTTGACGATCAGTTACCTGAATTTCTACTCCTCGAACGCGACGTTTGCTCTTGGTGCCTCCGGCCTGGGGTTCCATCCCTCCTCCCCCATGTCCTTCAGTGCAGTCACGAGCTACAACGCATCCCCCACAGTCCGGGCGTCGCCCTCATGTCAGGCAAGCTCCTATGGGAACTTCACCAACTGCGCTGTCTATGTAACCGCCCGGGGATACCCACAGGGATACAGCCCCCTGGTAAGCATCACAGTGACGGCCCATGATAACCAAGCCAAATGGCTGACCAGTTGGCTCAATGTGACGGTCGGAAACAATCCCACCGGGATAGCGGTCAACCCCGTCTCCGGAAACTTCTACGTCACGAATTATAATGACGCGACGGTGTCCATCGTGTCCAATGCCACATACGCGGTGCTCGCCACCCTGCCGGTCGGCCGGTGTCCCTCGGGAATAGCATACGATGGCGCGCGTAGCAAGATGTATGTCGCCGACGCCTGTGCAGCCACGCTGACGGTGATCAACGCAACTCTCAACTCTGTCGTAGGCACCGTACAGGTGGGACAAGGTCCGGTGGCGGTCGCTTACGACCCGGCCCAGAATGAAATCATGGTGGCGAATTCCGGCGCCAACACCATGAGCGTCGTCAATGACAGATTGGACGAATCCATTGCAACTGTCTCGGTTGGGACTGACCCCACCGGCATCGCATACGACGCCGGTCATGGCCTCGTCTACGTCGCAAACACTGCTGGCAACTCCGTCACCGTGGTGGCTGCCTCTTCGAACTCTGTTATCAGGACCGTCACGGTTGGGCACTCCCCGTCCGCTCTCGCGTACGACTCGGGGAGAGGCGAGATCGCGGTTTCTAATTCAGGAGATGGGACACTGGGGATCATCAACGACACCTCTCAAAGCGTCATCGCGGTCGTCACGGTCGGACCCGCGGACAACGGAGTCGCCTATGACGCGGTCGACCACATGTTGTTGGTCACGAGCCGGTCCAACAACGCTGTTTACGTCGTGAATGACACGACGAATCAGGTCTATGCTACCGTTGGCACCGGCACTTCGCCGATCGGGGTCATTTACAGCAGCGGGACCATCGCCGTCGCGAATTCAGGTTCGTCGTCGGTCTCGATTACTAAGTGGACGTATGCTGCGACCGCTACGCTATGGATCTATATACCCTAACGAAGCGTAAGACCGTCATTGGTCCCAAACGTCGTAGAGTGACAAGAATGAGGCAGCCGACATGAGCCTCGCGGAAGGCTCCCCGTCCGAAGCAGATCGGGCCATGGACCCTCCTGCATGGGGCGGTGCTTCATTCGAGCACCACTCCCAATGCTTCGCGGGAGGCTGCGAAGCATGAAGGACCAGTAATGGGAGCCTTGATTTGCTCACCGCCCATTAGAGAGTACCGATCTGTGGAGCTGGAGAATCATGAGCCGGGCCCTTCCTCGAGGACGATGGGGACCACGACTCCTGATGCCGAAGTCCATGAGCCTCGGGCAAGGAGCGAAAGTGTTTGCCCTCCGGACTGTTCTCCGGACCTCCGTGGCACCGCTCATCGGGCGGTCCTGGACGGCGGGCAGTGGTTCAGCGGTTTCTTGAAGTCTCCTGAGCCAGCCTTGAGGCGAGGATGACCCACCTTGCTTCTCGGTCCCGGGTCGCGCGCCCGTCGTTCATAGTTACCGTGGTCGTGGCCATCGTCGCGCTGAGCGTTGCCCGCCAACCCCCCCTGTCGACCCCCGCCCACAATGCGGTTGCCAACGCCTTCCCCGGGGGAACGGATACAAATGACCACCGCGACACCGTTGTTACCTCAGGGATGTCGGAGTTACCAGGCAACACGGGAGCGGTCTCAGATCCACTCTACGCGACAAGTGCCTCGGCGGCTTCGCCGAACTGGGTTCCCCCGGAGGTCCATGCCGTACCGGTCGAAGGGGGCGTGGGGACGCTCGAATACGACCCGGCCAACGGTTACCTGTACGTGCTTGGCTTTCCGGATGTCACTGTGATCAATGGAGCGACAGATGCCGTCATCGGGACAATCCCGATCGGCTCCTTTGCTGGTGACTATCTCGGCGGGGTTACGGTGGATCCGGTCAATGGGAATCTGTATGTCTCGGCGAACGCTACGGTCCACGTAATCAACACGACCACGGACAAGGAATTCTACTCGATCGCGGTGGGAGGACACCTTGGCTTGGGAGCGCTTGACAGCTCCAACGGCTACCTCTACTTGGCGCACGACACGGCCAATAACGTGGTCGTGGTCAACACAAGCACGAACAAGTTTGTCGGCAAGATTGGCGCCGGGACGTGGGTCGTCGACGTGGCGTACGACAGCGAAAACGGAAACCTGTACGCCACAAACGCGGTCTCGGGGAATGTCACGGTCATCAGTGGAACGAACGACACCAGCATTGGAAATATCTCGGTCGGTTCCTTTCCTGCCGGCGTGACGTTCGACCCAACCAATGGCTACCTGTACGTGGCCAACGCCGATTCGAACACCGTGTCGGTGATCGATGGGTCAACGAACAAGGTCGTTGGAACGATTCCGGTAGGTACCGGACCGGACTTTCTGGCTTATGACGCGTTGACTGGGCGACTCTATGTCACGAGCGAGGAATCGGACAATGTTAGCGTCATCGACGATTCGACGAATCAGGTCGTCGGCACGGTCAAGGTCGGCGGGCCCGGCGATAACCCGGTGGGCATCGCCGCCGGCGGCTCGAACGGGTGCGTCTACGTAGGGAATCTTGGGTCTGGCACCGTATCCGTGCTGGCCCCACCGATCGGAGTAACCTTGAGCGCGTGGACGACGGCGACCGAAACGGGGACCGCGGACCTCTTCACCGCCCGGTCCTCGGGGGGAGAACCGCCCCTGGCACCGCGCCAGTATTCCTGGAACTTCGGAGACGGAACTTCCGAGAACAGCACGAACGAGTCCATAGTGCACACATGGTGGGCTCCCGGCACCTACGACGTGAACGTGACGGTCACCGATGCTGGCGGTTACACGGCTTCCGCGAGCCTTTCGGTGGTCGAGAGTCCGGGCCCC